>JBMOFB010000015.1:0-26851 GCA_049314475.1 Sediminibacterium sp. | reverse complement strand
GTTCAGGCAGCCTTACAGGAAGATGTGGATGCCATTGGTATTAGTATTTTATCTGGCGCGCATATGACCGTGTTTCCTAGAGTATATCAATTGATGGTAGAAAAAGGATTGAAAGATGTCCTACTCACAGGTGGCGGAATCATTCCAGAAGAAGATAATAAAGCATTACAAGATATGGGTATTGGTCATTTATTTGCACCAGGTACCAACACGACAGATATCGCAGCATACATTAAAAAATGGGTCGCTGAAAACAGGAAGTCTTAGGGTCCGATTTTAATATTTATTTAAAGATTTACTATTTTAGTCATAAAAAATAACGTCTATGTCTTTTCAAACTTTATTTACAAAAATGGAATATCATACTTTGATCATTACCATCAATCGTCCAGAGAAATTAAATGCATTGAACCAACAAGTCATGCAAGACTTAGACGCTGTATTTGATAGAGTGTATAAATTTCCAGAAATTAAATCGGTTGTGATTACAGGTGCAGGACTAAAGAGTTTTGTAGCTGGTGCTGATATCAAAGAATTTGAAGCCTTGTCAAAAGAAGAAGCAACTGCTTTGGCCAAAAGAGGACAGGATGTATTTTTTAAAATCGAAAATTCGCCTAAACCTGTGATTGCCTGTGTGAATGGATTTGCTTTAGGTGGTGGATGTGAATTAGCAATGAGTTGTCATTTTATTATTGCATCAGACAATGCCATTTTTGGACAGCCCGAAGTAAATTTGGGCATCATGGTGGGCTATGGTGGATCTCAAAGATTGACCCAAAAATTAGGTAAAGCTAGGGCTATGGAAATGGTTATTACGGGTAATAATATTAAAGCCGAGCAGGCATTACAATATGGTTTAGTGAATTATATAGTACCTCAAGCCGAATTACTTGACAAGGCATTCTCCTTACTAGCTGCTGCGCATACTAAAGCACCACTTGCCATCGCTAACTCCATCAAAGCGGTGAATGCTGCATGGGACGAGTCGGTGAATGGGTATGAATTGGAAGCCAATTTATTTGGAGATTGCTTTATCACCGCAGATTGCAAGGAAGGCATACAAGCATTCATTGAAAAAAGAAAACCGCATTTTACAGGGCATTAATTCCTTTTTTTATCCGAATTAAATAGCCCTAACTGACCCGATTTTATAATTGCTGTCTTACCTTTGCGGTAATAAAACTGCAAGTATGGAATATAGAATCGAGAAAGACACCATGGGTGAAGTCAGCGTACCCGCTCATGTTTATTGGGGCGCACAAACGCAAAGAAGTATCGATAATTTTAAAATTGCACAGGACATCAACAAGATGCCTAAAGAAATTATTAAAGCATTTGCTTATTTAAAAAAAGCAGCTGCCTTAACTAATTTTGATGCAGGTATTTTACCTAAAGAAAAATGTGATTTAATTGGTCAAGTCTGTGATGAAATTCTTGCAGGTAAATTAGACGACCAATTCCCTTTAGTAGTTTGGCAAACAGGCAGTGGCACACAAAGCAATATGAATGTGAACGAAGTGATTGCTTATCGTGGTCATGTGCTTCAAGGTGGTAGCTTAAATGACAAAGAGAAATTCTTACATCCCAACGACGACGTGAATAAATCACAGTCATCCAATGATACTTTCCCCACTGCGATGCATATTGCAGCTTACCAAATTTTAAAAGAAGTAACCATTCCTGGTATCACTACTTTAAAAAATACCTTGGATGTAAAGAGCGCAGCTTATATGCATATTGTTAAAATTGGTCGTACCCATTTTATGGATGCGACGCCTTTAACATTAGGACAAGAAATTAGTGGTTATGCAAGCCAATTAAAACATGGATTAAAAGCCATTCACAATACATTAGAGCATTTAAGTGAATTAGCGCTTGGTGGAACAGCTGTGGGAACAGGGATCAATACTCCAAAAGGTTATTCAGAAAATGTAGCTAAGCATATTGCCCATCTTACAGGGTTGCCATTTGTGACTGCTGAAAATAAATTTGAAGCATTGGCTGCACACGACGCCATTGTTGAAGCACATGGTGCATTAAAAACAGTTGCTGTAAGCTTAATGAAGATCGCCAACGATGTGCGTATGTTGTCCTCTGGACCTCGTTCTGGTATTGGTGAAATTTTTATTCCAGACAACGAACCTGGTTCATCTATCATGCCAGGCAAAGTGAATCCTACGCAATCAGAAGCACTGACAATGATTGCGGCTCAAGTCATGGGCAACGATGTAGCCATCAATGTAGGTGGATCGATGGGGCATTTTGAATTGAATGTATTCAAGCCAGTGATGATTTATAATTTCTTACATAGTGCAAGATTAATTGGAGATGGATGTGTGAGCTTCAATGATAAATGTGCAATTGGCATAGAACCAATAGAATCAAATATCAATAAGCACGTGAATAATAGTTTAATGTTAGTGACTTCTTTGAATACTAAGATTGGCTATTATAAGTCTGCTGAGATTGCACAAAAAGCACATAAAGAAGGTACTACCTTAAAAGAGATGGCTGTGAAATTAGGATATGTTACCCCAGAAGAATTCGACGCTTGGGTAATACCTAAGGATATGGTAGGGTTATAAGTTTTTAAAACTTCCAACCAAATCCAAGACCAGCATAAAAAGGAAAAAATCCATCTCCTGTAAAAAGCGGATTCAAAGTTGCTCTAAAGGTAAAACCTCCATCCTTAGGTTGCAAGCGATATCCTACAGTAGTATGTCCAAAACTATTTGAAAACATGTCGCTACCTTGTTCCTTAACAGATGAGACAGTAAATCCAGCGCCAAATTCAAAAAAGTGTTTGTTGTCTTTGGAAGCAATATAGTTTAGTCCAAAAGGTAATGTGAGTATACCTGGGAACCCTCCTATACCTGCCCTAAAACCAAGTCCTTGTTCTGTTTTGTTAAAACGCATATCATAGTTTAAAGATGCCAAACCAGGCCCTCCTATTTCAAAGAAAACATTTTTTGCATATGAATTGGAGATGTTAGAAGTATTTTGTGCATTTAGTGAAATATGCATAAAAGTCACAAATCCAAAAAGTAAAATTATTTTTTTCATATTATGAATATTTAAGTTAAAAAAATGTTTACTAAAGATAATTAATAAACACGTATTCCATCACTAAAAGTCTTCAAGACTTTAATCTGCAGAATACTATCTGTAGGGACTTTCATTAAGTCTTTATCGAGTAAGATGAAGTCTGCTTTCTTACCTACTTCTATAGAGCCTACTTGCTTCTCCATGCGGTTAGCTTTTGCGGCCCAAATCGTCATGCCACGAATGGTTTGCTCGCGCGTTAGTGCATTCTCCATTTGGAATCCACCTGCAGGAAATCCTTTAGCATCCTGTCTTGCAACTGATGCTAAAAATGTTTTAAACGGATTGATTTCTTCTACCGGAAAATCTGTACCCAATGGCAGCCATCCATTTTGCTTTAATAATTGTTGAAAAGCATAACCCCCTTTTAAGCGCTCAGCGCCTAATCTGTCACCAGCCCAATACATATCACTTGTGGCATGCGTTGGTTGCACCGAAGGTATGATGCTGTACTTTCCAAAATAATCAAAGTCAGCAGGATTTAAAATTTGTGCATGTTCAATACGCCATCTTTTATCGTTCTTTCCTTTTAAATATTTCTCATACACTTTTAATACAACCCTGTTTGCGCTATCTCCAATCGCATGCGTACACATTTGAAAATCGGTGTTGATTAATTTTGCCGCCACCGAATCAAAATGCGCTTGACTGCTTAATAAGAATCCACCCCAGCCAGGTTGATCCGAATAGTGCGCTATCAATGCTGCACCTCTAGATCCAAGTGCGCCATCACCATACACTTTCACGCCCTTTACCATTAAGCGATCTGTAACATAACCTCCATTGGTAAAATAGGAAGAAGCATATGAAACTGGCTTATCACTTAACATCACATACAAACGCATTTTTAGGTCATTGCTTTTTTGCAATGCATCAATCATATCAATATCATTAGGATTTAAACCACAATCTGTAATGGTGGTTAATCCAGTTGCGAAACAATTTTTTTGTGCCGCTGTCAACCAATTTTTATAGTCTTCTTTGGTTGCTGCTGGAACATTTCTTTCTACTACACCTACTGCATTGTCAATTAATAAACCTGTTAACTTTCCGTCTGCTACTACAAAGTCACCGCCTTCCATCGTCTGCCCTACTTTCACCCCTGCAATTGACAATGCTTTTTCATTCGCAATACTTGCATGACCATCTACACGCTCTAATAATACAGGACGATCAGGAAATAACGCATTCAATTGCGCATTAGTAGGAAATTTTTTACCAGGAAATCTATTTTGATCCCACCCTCTTCCGCGAATCCATCCATTACCCGGATGTGTTGCTACAAAGTCTTGAACTCTTTGTAACACTTCTTCCCATGAATTTGCAAACATTAAGTCGACTGCATATAATGATTGACCATATCCTAAAAAGTGCGCATGTCCATCTATAAATCCTGGATACACGGTCGCACCTTTTGCATCCACTACACTATCCGCTTGATAGTTTTTTAAAATCTCGTCATTGCTGCCTACTGCAACTATCTTACCATCCTGCACCGCCATGGCTTCTGCTACAGCAAAATTTTCGTTCACTGTATAGATTTGTGCATGGTGCACGACTAAGTCTACTCTTTGGTTGATACATGAACTGAATAACAGAATAATAGCAACCGCAACTATTTGACGCATGGGATTTGATTTAGAAAATAAAAATAAGGAAAAAAAATAAGGAAAGAAAACTAGTTCAACAATTCACAAGGCTTAAGCCCTGTATGTTTTTTGAAGGCAGCCGAAAAATGGGAGATAGATGAGTAACCTAATAAAGCAGACACATCGGTCACGCTCAAAGACTTTTCGTACAATAAGTATTTTGCATGCTCCATTCTTTGCTGTTGGTAGAAGTCGAAAATGGTGGTACCAAAAACCTCCTTAAAACCTTTCTTCAAATAACATTCGTTCATCGCTACTTTTCGGCTCAACTCCTTAATGGTAATAGGATCCCCAATATGTTGCAATAAAATTTCTCTTGCTAAATAAATACTTTCTTTACCGCGATCGTCTGATAAGAATTTACAAGTAAACCCTTCCTCTTTTTCATCTACAATACATTCTAAACTGAATAAAAGTAGTTCATGAATTTTTGCATTGATAAAAATATTTTCCAAAGACCCGGTATAACTATAATTTAATAAAGAATCCAATGTACCGCGCTTACGCATACACAATGGAAATGTTTTTACAAAAGCATTGGGATGTTTGAAAGCCAATACTTCATCCTTGCGATTATTCAACTTTACATTGTGTACAAATTGATGTAAAAATGTAGAAGTAAAATGGAAAGAAAAAACGTCTATTGTTCTGAGTGGTCCAGCGCAGTCTTCGGTTGGCAATTGACTGCAATTACCACATAATTTATTTTCACAATAACGATTCCCTGAAATACAAAATCTTAGTTCTAAAAAGTTATCAGAAGGACGTTTTGCGTTGTAGTGGTAAATGAACATCCCAGTATCCTCTAATTCTGCAGGTGCCTGGGAATAATAACGATGGATAGTGTACTGTGTAGAGCCAGGAATTAACTGTTCTTTTTGGTACAACAATGCCATGCCAGCAAAGCCATTGGGCTGGTGCACTTGTTTTAATATGTCGTTGGCTACCATCATTGAACTGCAAATTTAAACTATAAACAACAAATGGAATAAAAAGGTTTAAATCATGACCTTAAAATGACGCAAAATAAGTCCCAAATTTTAATCGGAATCTAAAAATAAAGGATATGAATTCGATCCGATTATAGAATCGATTTTAAGGCCGTTTTTAGCCTCATTTTTGGACGCTACAAGATGAAGTAAATTGTTTTTATGGGGATAACTATAAAGGCTTAAATGCTTCTTAAAAGAAGATAAATTTCTTAAATTTGTTTGCGTTCAAAACGCCCTATAAAATAAAAATTTACACAGAATATGTCAGAAGATTTACAACATCCCGACTCGGCCGAAAACAAGAACTATGGTGCCGATAGTATCCAGGTATTAGAAGGATTAGAAGCGGTAAGAAAACGTCCTGCCATGTATATTGGCGATGTGGGCATGAAAGGTTTACACCACTTAGTATATGAAGTCGTAGATAACTCTATTGATGAAGCTTTAGCTGGTTATTGTTCTCATATCGAAGTCGCTATTCATACAGATAATTCAATCAGTGTTCAAGACAATGGTCGTGGTATCCCAACTGCGATGCATACCAAAGAAAAAAGATCTGCACTAGAAGTGGTTATGACGGTATTACACGCGGGTGGTAAATTTGATAAAAACACCTACAAAGTGTCTGGTGGATTGCATGGTGTGGGTGTAAGTTGTGTGAATGCTTTGAGTACAAAATTACTAGTGACAGTTCAACGTGAAGGCAAAATATTTGAGCAAGAATACTGTATTGGTGCGCCACAATATGCAGTAAGAGAAGTGGGTACAAGCGATAAAACTGGCACTAGAGTGCACTTTTGGCCTGATGCAACTATCTTCCAAGAAACTGTTTACCGTAAAGAGATTTTAGAGGGACGTTTGCGTGAGTTATCTTATTTGAACAAGCGTATTACGATCACATTAACCGATTTAAGAGAATTAGACGAAGCAGGCGCCCCTTATGTGAGCCATTTTTATAGCGAAGGAGGTATCATTGAATTTGTACAAATGTTGGATAAGAATGGTAACAGAAATCCAATCATTGCAGCGCCTTTGTATGTGGAAGGTTTAGACGAAGCTTCCAACGTGATGGTAGAAGTGGCGTTAACCTACAACGATGATTTTAAAGAAAACATTTTCTCTTACGTAAATAATATCAACACCATTGAAGGTGGTACACACGTGACTGGTTTTAGAACTGCCCTAACGCGTGTATTCAAAAGCTATGGAGATAAAGAAGGCTTATTTGAAAAAGCAAAAGTGACCGTGGAAGGAGATGACTTTAGAGAAGGCTTGAGTGCCATCATTTCTGTGAAAGTACCTGAGCCACAATTTGAAGGTCAAACAAAGACTAAATTAGGCAATAGTGAAGTAAGTGGTGTGGTTCAAACAACTGTTGCCCGCGCACTAGAAGCGTATTTGGAAGAGAACCCAAAAGAAGCAAAATATGTGATCTCTAAAATTGTACTTGCTGCACAAGCCCGCGTTGCTGCTAAGAAAGCACGTGATATGGTGCAAAGAAAGACGGTGCTTTCTGGTGGTGGTTTGCCTGGTAAATTAGCTGACTGTTCTGAGCGTGATCCCGAAAGATGTGAGTTATACCTTGTGGAAGGAGACTCGGCAGGTGGAACTGCCAAGCAAGGTCGTGAAAGATCTTTTCAAGCGATTCTTCCATTGCGTGGTAAAATCTTGAACGTAGAAAAAGCAATGGAACACAAAATTTATGAAAATGAGGAAATCAGAAATATGTATACGGCACTGGGGGTGACAGTGGGTACCCCTGAAGATCCAAAAGCATTGAACATTACCAAATTACGTTATCATAAATTAATCATCATGACGGATGCCGATGTGGATGGATCGCATATCGCCACCTTGATTTTGACATTCATCTTTAGATATATGAAAGAGTTGGTGCAAAATGGCTATGTCTATATTGCACAACCACCTTTGTATTTGGTAAAAAAAGGTAAGGAACAGGAATATGCTTATAGCGATGAGCAAAGAAAGGGCTTAGTGGAGAAAATTGGAGGAGGCAATGATAGTTCTGTAACCATTCAAAGGTATAAGGGTCTGGGTGAAATGAACGCAGATCAATTATGGGAGACAACCATGGATCCTAGCAGAAGAACATTGAAGCAAGTGACCATTGATAGTGCTGCCGAAGCGGACCGTATCTTTAGCATGTTGATGGGTGACGAAGTGGCTCCTAGAAGGGAATTCATTGAATCTCACGCTAAATATGCCAAAATTGACGTTTAAGGGCCTCATTTATGGGGAATTTATAAACATTTAACAAAAAATCGGATAATTCAAACCTAGCATAGCAATAAATAAACTAATTTCAACTAGCATTTTAAAAATTAAAATATATACAAAATGGACACTTCAAAAATGATCAAAGCATATTGCTTGAAAACAAAAGAAAAAAATGTGCCAATGATGGACGCTGTTATCACTAAGACTGCTAAAGGCGGTTATATGGCTGGCGGTCACGATGGTAAAGGAAATAAAATGGCAGCTATCATGAGCGAAACAAATGCTTTAAAAGCAATCGCTGATGGTGTAGCAACTAAGGGATTTTAGGAATAAAGAAGCCCTATATTTCAATAGGGCTTCTTTATTTTCCGCTCTAATGATTTTTCGAGGCACCCCATAAACGAGTGCCTCGATTTTTTTTACTACTCAGCCCCCACTACGCCGTGGTGGATTTTTGTCAATGTAGCAAAGCAATGTTCCATGCTCTTGACATCTTTAATAATCAATATAAATGTTTTCCCTACTTGCTTAAAATGCGCATTGTTCATAGCCGTCTGGGTATAGCTTAATAAGCCTTTGAAAATAGCGCTTTCATAGTAAGGGGAATCTGGACGATTGATAAAGAAGCATCTTAAGGTCTCGTCCTTCAAAGTCATTTTTTCAAAACCCAATGCAATCGCCAATCGTCTTGACTGAATGGTCGTAAACAAGGAAGCCACTTGTTTAGGCATAGGACCAAATCGGTCTATTAATTCTAATTTCATGGCTTCTAGTTCGGCATCATCTTCCGATTGATCCAATCTAGTATACAATGAAAGCCTTTCTCCAATACTTTCTACATAATGATCTGGAAGCATAATCTCTAGGTCTGTGTCAATCGCGCAGTCTTGCACAAAATCATCTTGTCTACTAATTTCCTCTACAAACAATTCTTTGAAATCCGAGCGCTTTAATTCACGCACTGCTTCAGCCAGTATTTTCTGGTACATTTCAAATCCAATCTCTGCCATAAATCCACTTTGCTCCCCACCTAATAAATTACCAGCTCCTCGAATATCCAAATCGCGCATAGCAATTTGAAAACCAGAACCCAACTCACTAAACTGTTCCAAAGTTTGTAGTCGCTTGCGAGAATCATCTGGTAAAGTGCTCATTGGCGGCGCCAATAAATAACAAAATGCTTTTTTATTACTTCTTCCTACTCTGCCTCTTAATTGGTGTAAATCACTTAATCCAAATTGATGCGCATTGTTGATGATAATGGTGTTCACATTCGGGATGTCTACTCCACTCTCCACAATATTGGTGCAAACCAAAACGTCGTATTTGCGTTCAATGAAATCAAATATTTTTTCTTCTAGCTGATGCCCTTCCAATTGTCCATGTGCAAATCCAATACTTAAATCGGGGCAAAGCTTTTGAATCATCGCGCACATTTCGGCCAATCCCTGTACGCGATTGTGTATGAAAAATACTTGTCCGCCTCTTTCTGTCTCAAAGTAGATAGATTCTCGAATGATATCCTCATGAAATACTTGTACCTCGGTATGAATAGGTTGTCTATTGGCTGGAGGTGTATTGATGATGCTTAAATCCCTAGCCCCCATTAAACTAAAATGCAGGGTTCTTGGAATCGGCGTCGCGGTTAAAGTCAAGCAATCCACATTGGTTCTTAAGGTCTTTAATTTTTCTTTATGGCCTACACCAAACTTTTGTTCCTCATCAATCACCATTAATCCAAGGTCTTTAAAATGTACTTCTTTTCCTAAGATACCATGCGTGCCCACAAGTATATCAATCTTGCCTTCCTTCACTTTGGCAATGGTCTCTTTTTTCTGAGCAGCAGATTTGAATCGGTTTAAGAAATCAATTTCGATTGGAAAATCTTTAAGTCTTTCTTTAAATGTCTTAAAATGTTGAAATGCTAAAATGGTCGTTGGAACCAGCACTGCCACTTGTTTGCCGTCAATAGCTGCTTTGAATGCCGCACGAATCGCCACTTCGGTTTTACCAAAACCAACATCACCACAAACAAGACGATCCATTGGTGCAGGTGCTTCCATGTCCTTCTTCACATCTGCAATTGCTTTGGCTTGATCAATCGTGTCTTCATAAATAAAAGATGCTTCTAATTCATGCATCATATAATTATCAGGCGTAAATGCAAATCCAGTTTGTGCTTTTCTCTGTGCGTATAATTTAATTAAATCAAAAGCAATGGATTTTACTTTGGCCTTGGTCTTGTCTTTTAATTTTACCCAAGCATCTGATCCTAATTTGTTCACTTTTGGAGGCGTCCCTTCCTTGCCTGTATATTTTGATACCTTGTGAAGTGAATTAATATTCACATATAAAATATCACTATCCTTATAAATAATTCTGACAGCCTCCTGCATCATGCCACTAACCTCAATCTTCTGTAAACCACTGTATACACCAACTCCATGATCAATATGGGTGACATAATCTCCTGGATGCAAGTCGCTCAAGGTACGAAGTGTGATGGCCTTATTTTTACTATAAGCCTGCTTCACTTTATACTTATGGTATCGTTGGAAAATTTGATGGTCGGTATAACAAACCATTTTATGATCATGGTCAATAAACCCTTCATGAATATTTTTCACGATTGGGGTAAACTGAATTTCGGTTTTTAAATCCGTAAAAATAGCGTGCAAGCGTTCTAATTGTTTTGCTTGTTCTGCGAATAAAAACAAGTCATACCCCTTCTTTTCAAATTCTTGCAAATTGGCAATTAAATATTGAAACTGTCTATTGAAACTTGGCTGTACCTGTGTGCTAAAAGCTATTTTTTGCTTGGTTAAATTGGCATGAAACCCCCATTCGATAATGGGCCTCTTTAATACTTGATCAATGACATTGTCAACAGATACAAAATCATCTTTGTCTGTATTTTTCTTATGCGCATCTAAATCATCTGTCACTTTAAGGATGGGTGCATGCAATAAAAATGCTTCCAATGCTTCTATTTGGTCATGTCCTTTCTGTTCAATCAATTTCCAGTCTTTCAACCATACCACCGTGTTCTCTGCCACAAATTCCATGAATGGAATTTTGATGGTATCCTCAAATTGTGTGGTCACATTGGGGATGATATTCACCTGTAATAACTTACGTTCACTCAATTGAGTAGCTGGATCAAATAAACGAATACTATCCACTTCCTCGCCAAATAATTCTACACGATACGGCTTTTCATTACCAAATGAATAGATATCAAAAATACCTCCTCTTAAAGCAAATTGTCCGGGCTCATACACAAAATCAGTTCGCTCAAAACCATACTGAATAAGCCTTTCCATCAAGTCATTCAACCCAAGTGTGTCATTGGTCTTTATCTGTATGATATTGTCTTGCAAGGTTTTGGGCATGATCACTTTTTCAAAGAATGCCTCAGGATAAGTCACTACTATTTTTTTATTTCCACCCATCGATAATTTAGTCAACGCCTCCGTTCTCAACATCACATGAGAAGGATTTAATAAACTAAAATTTTGACTTGTTTTAAAAGAAGAAGGAAAATAAAATAAGTCCATTGCGCCTGTGATACTTTCTATAGAATTGTAGAAATAGGCAGCTTCCTCTGCATCGTTTAAAACAATCACATGATTGTAAATTGCAGTTTGAGGATGCGTGAAAATATGTTTTAAAACAAATGCTGGAGCAGAGCCGTTGAGGTTTTGTAAGTGCACCTGGAATGGTGCATTGGCCAAATTAGACATAGCAATCCCGTCTACTATTGTTTTTAGTAGGGGGGATGCATCGTACCGATCAAACAAAGATTGCTCGTTCATAGTTCAGTTCGCAAAGATACAATCAATAAATGGACGAAGCGATGATCGATAGATCAATTTCTTGGAATTGTCCCTTCAACACTTCCACAAAAGCAACACCTGTATTGCCCGAAAAGTATGGAATATAGACCCCCTCTTGATAGCCTAATACAATGCTATATTTTCCCGGAGCCAACCTAAGCTTAAATTTTCCAGTATTATTTGAACGAACCTGCTTAATCAATCTAGCCGCTATGCCTTTTGCATAATTTCCTTCTTGACCAATCAACTGATTGGTATTGGCCGCTTCGTATATATAGACCATGGTCGCTATTGGAACGCCCTTCTGTTTAGGACTTCCTTTCAATGGCATGGAGGTATTATTTTCTAATAAAATATGGCCCTTGATGCCTTGTGGAAGCATGCTAAACCCCATGAGCATTGGTGCTAAACAAGATAAAAGAATACATTTGAATACATGGTTGCGCATGGATACCGTTTGTTTAAAGTTACACCAAAATGATAAAGAATATAAAGTCGTTTTTTCATTAATGTGGTCAGAATTTCAAAGATTTGATATAAATTTAGACCTATGAAAATACGCCATCTACTCCCCGTTGTTTTTGTATTCGTAGCGAACATTTTAAATGCACAGGATGCAACAAGAAAAGAAGTGTTAATGCAGACTTCTAAAGAGCTTGCTTTGGAAGCAAGGAATAAATTTTCTAAAGCAGTTCTTGCTGCCAAAGAAAAAGGATGGCCAATCCAGTACGCTTCTCAAAATCAAAACAATGCAAAATTAATTGGTGTTGACGAGAAAGGATGGCCAAAATATTATATTGGTTTTGCAGATCCAGTTCAAGCAATCACAATCAACGCAAATAAATTATGGCCAGGCGCAGCATCCAATTTAAACTTAAGTGGATCGGACAATAATATGACCAATAAATTGGGTGTTTGGGACGAAGGAAGCCCATTGTTAACGCATAAAGAATTCACAGGTAGAATTTCACAAAAAGACAACGCCAAAGATATCGTAACGCATAGTACGCATGTGGCCGGTATTGTGATGAGCAAAGGATTAAACGAACTCTCAAAAGGGATGGCTTATAATGTGAAAGGGATTCTTGATTACGATTGGAATAACGACTTATCAGAAATGTCTGCAGCGGCCGCAAATGGCTTGCTTATTTCGAACCATTCCTATGGGACCGTAACAGGTTGGAATTACAACGGTGATTCTGCACGTTGGGAATTCAATGGTAGGTTCAACGAAAAGGAAGATTATCGATTTGGGTTGTATGATTCTGACGCACAAATTCAAGATTCAATTGCTTATAATGCACCAAACTATTTAATTGTTTTTGCTGCAGGTAATAATAGAACAAGTGTTGGCCCTGCGGTAGGACAAACTTATTGGAGAAGAAATGAAACAGGTAGAATGATCAATGCAGGTGCTCGACCTTCGGACATTAGTAGTAATGATAGTTATGGCAGCATCTCTACAGATAAAAACGCAAAAAATGTGCTCACAGTTGGTGCAGTTTTTGGCATCCCATCTGGATACAATAAAAAAGAAGATGTAGTCATCAGTAATTTTAGTTCATGGGGACCAACAGATGATGGCAGAATCAAGCCAGATATTACCGCACAAGGTGTTTCTGTATTTGCCCCTATTGCCTCAAACGATTCAAGTTATGGATACCTGAATGGTACTTCTATGGCTGCTCCTGGGGCTGCAGGAAGTTTATTATTATTACAAGAATTAAGTCATCGTTTTACAAACAATGGTGCTCCAAGAATTTTAAAATCAGCAACTGTTAAAGGGCTTGCAATTCACACTGCGAATGAAGCTGGTTTATATCCTGGGCCAGATTATAAACATGGTTGGGGGTTACTAAATATTTCCGAAGCTGCTCAGGTTTTAAATACTGCACTCACCAACAACAACAGCGCTAGTAGTCCTCATTTTGTATATGAGAATACTTTACTCAACGGAGAAAGTAAGTCCTACACCATCACTGCTTCTGGAACTAGACCTGTAAAAGCAACCATTGTGTGGACAGATATTAAGGGAACATCAGGTGATGTATTGAATGACGCTACTCCAGAACTGGTGAACGATTTAGACTTAGTGATTACACAAGGCAATAAAACATTCAATACTTGGAATTTAAACCCAAGCAGTCCGGACAACCAAGCATTCAGAGGAATCAATAATATTGATAATGTTGAAAAAGTGGAAGTGGACACTAGTTTGGTGGGAACCAGTTACACCATTACTGTAAAACATAAAGGCACACTTGAAAGAGGACAACAAAATTATTCTTTGATGATTAGTGGTGCTGGCGGTACAGCCTATTGTCCTTCAGCAGCAACAAGCAGTGCTGGAACCAAGATAGATAGCATTCAATTAAACAATATTAAATTCTCAAAAACAACAGCCGACAATTACGTAGACAACACTGCATTGTTTGTGAATGGAGAATCCAATGGCACCCTTGCATTATTTATGAAATTAAGTAGTGCTGACGCAACCAATAGCAATCGATTTGTAAAAGTTTTTATTGATTATAATAATAACGGGGTGTTTGACGCCAATGAGCTAGTGCATACAAGTGCAGCATTAAAGGATGGAGATTATAGCACAAATATTGATTTGATAAGCAATTTAATCGTCAACCAATTTACAAAACTTCGTGTGGTGGTGACTGAAGCAACTTCGGAATCAACTGTGGTAGCGTGTGGTAATTATACAGCGGGAGAAACCCAAGATTATACCCTAAGAGTGGTGAACCCATCTAATGATATTCAACTATTGGAGATTACCAATCCAGTTGGTGGTGTATCGGAAAAATCGGTACAATACGTCACGGTTAAAGTAGCAAATAATGGAACAAAGCAATTGACCAATATTCCGCTTAGCTTAGAAGTAAAAAAAGGCAGCACCACTATTTTAAATTTAAAAGAAACATTTACGGGTAGATTGTATGGATCAGAAATTATGTCCTATACTTTCCAAACACCTATGCCAATTGAATTGAGTCAGAATTATACAATCACTGCCAATGTAAGTCTTGCCAATGACCAGCAACCAGGTAACAATACTATGATTGCTACTCTTAGCAGCGCAAGCTCAAGTCCTGCTATTACTGGTTCTGCAACAGGTTGTAATGAAAATGTTCAATTACTGGTAAGTAATCCAAAAGGCGATGATCAATACCTTTGGTATGACAAGAACAATGACTTAAGCAGACCAATTGCCAAAGGGTCTGTCATTAGAACCTCTACCACCGCAAAAAATGTATATGTTGGAAAAGGTTGGACTGGATTTATTGGGCCTAAAGACAATACCACATTAAGCAATACAGGTGGTTACAACAATTGGGGTAGCAGCTATGGCGAATTCATTCGATTCAATACGACTGGTCCAATAAAATTAGAAACTACTAAAATATATACTGGCTATGCAGGTAAAATTGAACTTGAGTTAAGGTCTCTTAGCACTTTCACAGATTCCACTTATTCCTATTTTCCTTCTCAAACTCAAAAAGCGATTTTGCATGTTGGTGCTAGTAGTCCATCGCCTACTCCAGCTACAGGTAGTCTTGGATCTGGCGCCCCAACACCTTTTGTAGCTGGCGACACAGGAAGAGTTTATGCTATCAATATGAATTTAAGCCAAGCTGGTAACTATATATTGATTGCACGTTGTTTGGATAGTGCTACTATTTTTAGAAATAATTTAATCACCACCAACAATCATCCATTTGGTCCAACAGTACTTGCCACAATTACTGGTAACTGGGCAGGTGCTAATTTTGAGAAGTTTTATTACTTCTTTTACAATATGCAAATTAGCACGCCTGAACATGAAAAAGCATTGACTACAATTCCAGTCATTTTAACAGCTAAACCAATAATAACACAAATAGGCAATGATAGCTTAAGTACCAGCACTGCAGATAGTTATCAATGGTTTATCAATGATGAATCCATTGCAGGTGCTACAAAAAGTGGTGTAAAAATCACTAAAAACGGCATGTATAAAGTCAGTGCAACAATTGGTACTTGTACGAATTATTCGGATAACAAATTAGTGCTCATCACTGATATCCCTCAAGCTCCTACTAAAGAGATTGGGCTAAAAATTGTTTCGACAGATTATATTGAAAATATCATTAAAGGCAATCAGTTCTATATTCAATTTAATAATGTCAAGTCCAATGCCATTGGGTTAAGTATCCTTAACAGCAGTGGTCAAGTTGTATTTCAGAAGGATAAACTCAATAATCAGAATACGGCTCAAACTGTTCAAGTGCCCACTTTCTCGACTGGAATATATTATGTCAAGGTATATGCTAATAATAAAGTATACGTCCAAAGCGTATTCGTAACTAATAATTAATTCAATATGTTACAGCCTTGGCAGGATGCGGTCGTTACCAAAATTGTTCAAGAAACGCCCACCACAAAACGTTTCTTTCTTGCCTTGACAAGCGGCCAAGTATTTGATTTTACACCTGGCCAGTTTGTTACATTTGACTTGCCTATTCATGAGCAAAAAAATAAGCGATGGAGAAGCTATTCCATTGCATCTGCTCCAAGCAATAACAGTGAATTTGAATTGGTGATTGTGTATTTAGAAGGAGGCTTAGGTACCACTTATTTGTTCAATGAAGTGGAGGTTGGCTCCACCCTTTTAATGAGAGGACCACAAGGTGTTTTTGTTTTACCAAAAGCAATTACAACCGACTTATATTTTATTTGTACAGGCACAGGTGTTGCGCCATTTAGATCCATGATCATAGACATCCATCAAAAGAAAATACCGCACCAGCATATGCATTTATTGTTTGGGTGCAGACAATACACAGATGCTTTATACGGTGCTGAATTTGAAGCATTGGAAGCAGCAGAACCTCAGTTTTATTACCACCCAAGCTTTTCTAGAGAAACTGAAATGCGCGAAGGTGCAAACCTAGGCTATGTACATGCTACTTATAAAAAATTATTAGAAGCAGGTGCTAGTAAAGAAGCCCATTTTTATATCTGTGGTTGGAAAAATATGGTGGACGAAGCAAGAGCTACCTTAACAGAACTAGGCATCCCAAAAACGCAGATACATTTTGAATTGTACGGATAAAAAAAGCGCCCAAGTGCAATGCATCTGGGCGCTTTTTAATACGTTATGACTTAAGCAATATGCTTTAGCACTAAATCTTTGACTTCACTCATTGGAATTCTTTCCTGTTGCATGCTATCTCTATAACGAATGGTGACTGTATTGTCTTCTTTAGTTTGATGATCGATGGTCACACAGAATGGCGTTCCTATTGCATCCTGTCTTCTGTAACGTTTTCCAATCGCATCTTTTTCTTCGTAAAAGCAATGGAAGGAAGGCTTACATTCATCCATCAAAGCCTTAGCTAATTCTGGTAAGCCATCTTTTTTTGTCAATGGCAATACGGCTAATTTTAATGGTGCTAATTTTGCAGGCAAATGCAAGACAACTCTTGAATCAGTTGTGCCATCTTCTTTTTGAATTTGTTCTTCTTCATAGGAATTAGACAAAATCAATAAAAACATTCTATCTAAACCGATCGAAGTTTCAATCACATAAGGCACATAATGCTGATTGATTTCTGTATCAAAGTATTGTAATTTCTTTTTACTAAATTCTTGATGACGTGTTAAATCATAATCTGTTCTTGAGTGAATTCCTTCTACTTCCTTAAAACCAAATGGGAATTCATATTCAATGTCTAAAGCGGCGTCTGCGTAATGGGCTAATTTAATATGGTCATGAAAACGGTATTTATCCGCTGCAATACCCAAGCTTAAATGCCAGTTCATGCGCTCATTTTTCCAATGCTCGTACCATTCTTTTTGAGTACCTGGTTTTACAAAAAATTGCATTTCCATTTGCTCAAACTCACGCATTCTAAATATAAACTGACGCGCCACAATTTCATTTCTAAAGGCCTTCCCTGTTTGTGCAATGCCAAAAGGAATTTTCATCCTTGCCGTTTTTTGCACATTCAAAAAATTAACAAAAATACCTTGTGCAGTCTCTGGTCTTAAATAAATGGTGTTGGCATCTTCTGCAACGGAACCTAATTCTGTAGAGAACATCAAATTGAATTGACGAATCTCTGTCCAGTTAGATGTCCCACTCACAGTACACTGTATTTTATTATCTTGAATCAATGCACCTAAACCAGCAAAATCATCGTTTGCTAATAAGACTTCCATATCCGCTAATAATTGTGTAGCACGATCTCGTAACGCGGCACCTCCATCGGCGGCCTTAGCTGCTTCTTCATTTAACTTATCGGCATGTGCTTCTATTAAATGGTCTACACGGTATCTTTTTTTACTGTCTTTATTGTCAATCAATGGATCACTAAAACTATCCACGTGACCACTTGCCTTCCATGTGGTTGGGTGCATGAAAATAGCAGCATCAATACCCACAATATTTTCGTTCAACTGCGTCATGCTCTTCCACCAGTAGTCGCGAATGTTCTTTTTTAATTGCGCACCATAAGGGCCATAATCATACACTGCACTTAATCCATCATAAATTTCACTACTAGGAAACACAAAACCGTATTCTTTAGCATGCGAAATGATTGCTTGTAATGTATTGTCTGTAACTGTCTTACTCATAGTTTGCAAATATAGGTCGAGAAAAGATTATGGTTGTAATTTTTCATTGTTTTGGTGCCTTTCTTTGTCTCGAATGGTTTTCTTTTGGATATTTTTCTCCAATGCTGCAGTCAAATTAACACCTGTTTGATTGGCTAAGCAAAGCAGCACAAAAAGTACATCTGCCATCTCATCTCCAAGGTCTGCATTCGCCTCCTTATTTTTAAAGGATTGATCCCCATATTTGCGCACCATTAGCCTGGATAATTCCCCTACTTCTTCCATCAAAACCCCCAAATTAGTTAACTCACTAAAATAGTTCACCCCAATGGTCTTGATCCACTGATCCACCTGGTCTTGTGCTGCTTGAATTGTAATTGGATTGGACATATTAATCTTTATTTTTTGAATCTATTAAAATGGTGACTGGGCCATCGTTGATGAGTGCGACTTTCATATCCGCCCCAAATTGTCCTGTGGCAATTGGCTTGCCTAAATCCTTGGTCAATTGAAGGATCATCTGCTCATACATTGGTATCGCTATCTCGGGTTTTGCGGCGGCAATATAAGAAGGTCGATTCCCCTTTTTGGTAGCAGCATATAAAGTGAATTGGCTAATTAGCAGGATCGATCCACCTATTTCTTGCACACTTTGGTTCATAACCCCTTCTGCATCATCAAAAATCCGCATCTGCACCAGCTTATTGGATATCCATTGAACATCCTCCAATGTATCCTCATTGTGAATGCCTAATAAGACCATTAAGCCTGCTTGAATGGCCCCCACAATTGCGCCATCTACTTTGACGCTGGCCTCTGATACTCTTTGAATTACGACTCTCATAAGGATGCTCTTTACTGCGTGAAGATAAACAAAACTATTTTCACTAATTTAGCTGTAATTTCAACACCTTGAGTAGTATCAAAAAATTAGCCAGTCAAACCGCATGGTACGGACTTAGTTCAATAGCCGCAAGGTTTATTAGCTATTTGCTTACCCCCTATTTAACCTATAAGCTTTCTGATATAGCTTATGGGGAGAATTCGATTGTCTATGCTTTTATTCCTTTTTTGAATGTCATTGTGACGCACGGTATGGAGACAGCTTATTTTAAGTTCGGGACCAAAGAAAACGAGGAGGAGATTTACAACACCAGTAGCTTTTCGATGCTATTTGTTACGGTGCTTGTTTTAATTGGACTGTATACATGGAGACTTCCATTGGCTGAACTTTTACAAATTACGGCCCACCCCGAATACATTAGTTTTCTTGCATGGATTGTGGCACTAGATGCTTTGACCACCATTCCTTTTTCAAGATTAAGAATGCAAGAACGTCCTAAGCAATTTGCCTTCATTAAAATTGGTGGCATCTTAATGAATATTTTGGCCACTTATAGCTTCATCAGTCTTTTACCCAATTATGTAGCAACACATCCAGAAAGTTTTTTACAAAATTTCTATCAACCAAATTGGGAAGTAGGTTATATTTTAATTGCTGGTATTGTGCAAAATGTTTTTGTATTGATTTTATTACAAAAACAAATTAGATCCATCCGTTTTAAGTTCAACTTTAAACTTTGGACGAGTATGATGGCTTTTGCACTCCCTCTAATTTTAGTCGGGTTTGGTGGGATGATCAATGAAACATTAGATCGTATCATGTTGGGATGGTGGGGGCCTGGAGCAACCGCAGATGAGAACAAGGCCATGGTGGGTGTGTACAGTGCATGTTATAAATTAGCCATTTTAATTACCATTTCGATTCAAGCATTCCGCATGGGTGCCGAGCCATTTTTCTTTAAACAAGCCGAGACAGATCAAGCACAAAAAACATATGCTAAAGTCATGAAATTTTTTGTGATTAGTTTGTGTGTGATGTTTTTATCTGTGATGTTATACATTGATATATGGAAATTGTTTATTCAGAATCCAGCCATGTATGTAGGCCTTAAAGTAGTGCCTATCTTACTTATTGCAAATATGTTTTTAGGCGTGTATTATAATTTAAGTATCTGGTATAAATTAAGTAATAAAACCATGGCAGGCGCCTGGATCACCCTATTAGGCGCGTTCATCACGATTGTTATTAACTATTTGGCGATACCTCATTTTGGTTATATGGCAAGTGCTTGGGCTACTTTCTTTTGTTATGGCACCATGATGATTGTGAGTTATTTATGGGGACAACGAGTATATCCTGTGCCTTACGCCACCAAAAAACTGATTGCCTATTTTATCATTGCTTTACTAGTGTATGGCATCAATTTATTGTTACATCTTGTTTCAACCAATCAACCTTTCAATTATTTATTTGCAACTATCTTACTTTTTGCGTTCATCGTTTTTGTAGTTCGAATCGAGAAAAAAGATTTGCAATCCATCTTTAAAAAATAACATAAGTGGCAGAAGACTTAATACTCCATCATGGAGATAAAAAAACACAGTACGAATCATTGATCCCTCAAATCAAAGGTTTAATGACTGGAGAGGATAATTTAATTGCGAACCTTGGTAATATTGCAGCTGCACTCAAAGAGCAGTTTAATTGGTTATGGGTGGGTTTTTATTGGGTAGTCGATGATGAACTGGTACTAGCCCCTTTTCAAGGCCCAGTAGCCTGCACCAGAATCAAAAAAGGACGAGGTGTTTGCGGAACATCTTGGGAAAAAGGCATCACCTTGATTGTGGAAGATGTTGAAAAATTTCCAGGACATATTGCATGTAGTAGTGCATCCAGATCTGAAATTGTAGTACCTGTATTTCAAAATGGTCAAATAGTAGGTGTTTTAGATGTAGATAGCACCGAATTAGCGCATTTTGACCATATTGACCAATTGTATTTAGAGGAAATTGTGGGGTTCTTAGACCAATTTTAAAAAATATCATTTAAGTTTGCAACCCCTAAGCGGATGTGGCGAAATTGGCAGACGCACTAGACTTAGGATCTAGCGCCGCGAGGCGTGTGGGTTCGACCCCCTCCATCCGCACAGAAAAAGGCCCCAAATTGGGGCCTTTTTCTTGTTATAATGTCTCACTTAAATACAAAAATAGTACCTTCGCCCCCCTTAAACATTCAAATAAGCAGAAAAATAAATAGCTATGGCAACCATAAAAAGAACCAACATTGCGCCTTTAAATGACCAGTTAACGGTAACCATTTCAAAAGAAGATTATCTATCGACTTATGAAACAAGTTTAAAAAAACAAGCCAAAACGGCTAATATTCCGGGATTCAGAAAAGGCATGGTACCAGCCGGTATGATTAAAAAAATGTATGGACAAGCTGTTTTCACCGATGTCATTTTAAAATTAGTTGATAGCGAAATGAACCAATACATGTCTAAAGAGCAGATAGACATTTTTGCACAACCACTTCCAATGACCACTTCATTTGCCAATATGGATCATAACAATCCAACAGACTATGATTTCTCTTTTGAAATTGGATTAAAGCCAAGTTTTGAAGTCAAAACAAAAGACATCAAAGTAAAGCGCTATAAAGTTCAAGTAACAGACGAGATGATTCAAAGTGAAGTAGAGCGTTTGCAAATCAGAAATGGTAATATGACTGAACCAGAAATGTCAACAAGTGAAGACAATGTTTTAAATGTAACTTTCATTGAATCAGACAAGGATGGTAATGAAATGGAAGGTGGAATTAAAAAAGATAATTCTTTATTGATTAAATATTTTAGCGAAAAACAAAGAGCGCAATTCATTGGAAAAAAGAACGACGATAGCGTTGTCATTCAATTAAACAAGGCCTTTGATGACAAAGAGTTAGATATCATTTTAAATGATTTAGCATTGACAAATGACGACGCCGAAAAATATTTTAAAATAGTGATTACCAAGGTAGGCTTAGTTGAAAAAGCACCTTTAGACGAAACTTTATTTACTGTAACCTATCCAAATCAAGCCATCACGAACGAAGCAGAATTTAAGGCAGCAGTGAAACAAGATATTGAAGGGTACTATGATCAACAATCAAAAAATCAAGTGCATGATCAAATTTATCATGGCTTGATTGAGCAAACCAAAATGGATTTCCCAGTGGCATTTTTAAAGCGTTGGTTACAAAAAGGTGGAGACAAACAAAGAACAGAAGAAGAAGCAGAAAAAGAATATCCAGTTTTCCAAGATCAATTAAAGTGGACTGTCATAAGTACACAATTGATTGCTGACCATAAAGTAGAAGTGGTAGCAGAAGATTTAAAAAGCTTCGCAAAACAACAATTGATGAGTTATATGGGTGGCCAATTAGGTGCATTGGGTGATAATGACCAATGGTTAGAAGATTATGCCGCTCGCATGATGCAGGACAGAAAGTTTGTAGAAGAAAGTTACCACAGAATTAGCACAGATAAATTATTCAACGCTTTAGAAGCAGAAGTGACTGCAAAAGAAGAACCAATCGCAGCAGAAAAATTTGCAGATTTGTTGAATAGCCATAAGCACTAATTCAACCAATTTTGGAACGAATAACGATTTTAAAGCCCCCGAGTAGGGGGCTTTTGTGTTCCCATCTTGGTTCCCATCTTGTTTTGGCCCAAATTTGGCACCCTTTTTGCAATAGCTTACAAGAATAGGTTTTACCTTTACAATCTGAAAAAAGAAAATATGAACATAGGAAAAGAATTCGAAAAATACGCGATCAAACACAGGGGGATCGGAAGTAACAGTCTGCATCAATATCAAAATAGTGTGACCAATTTAACACCCTATATTATTGAAGAAAGACCAATGAATGTAGCAAGCATGGATGTGTTTAGCCGTTTGATGATGGATAGAATCATTTTCCTAGGAGAAGGCATCAATGACTATGTTGCTAATATAGTGACAGCTCAATTGTTATTTCTTGAAAGTACAGACCGCACAAAGGATATTCAAATGTATATTAATAGTCCAGGGGGTAGCGTGTATGCTGGATTGGGCATTTATGATACCATGCAATTTATAAGCCCAGATGTAGCCACTATTTGTACTGGTATGGCAGCGAGCATGGGAGCCATTTTATTGTGTGCTGGTGTAGAAGGTAAAAGAACCGCACTAAGACATAGTCGAATCATGTTACACCAACCAAGTGGTGCCATTGGTGGACAAGCATCTGATATTGAAATTACCGCTAGAGAAATTAAGAAGTTAAAACACGAACTATACGAAGTCATTGCCACACATACCCATAAGGATGTGGATCTGGTAGCTAAAGATTGTGATAGAGATTTCTGGATGACTGCAGCAGAGGGAAAGGAATATGGTTTGGTAGACGAAGTGTTGTTAACCAACCCAAGAAAATTAAAAAAATAATTATACTAATTTAAACTGTTTATATGATACCCGCCAATCGTTTTTTAATGGAAGAAGAGGAAGAGCACAGAGAAGATAAAAAAGAAGACAATGCACCATCATTCTTAAATAGAAAAATGGAGCAAATCTTTTTTGAAAAAAGATCTATTTATTTATGGGGTGTTGTGGATGATAAGTCTGCAAAAGATATTGTGACTAAACTTTTATTACTAGATGCAGATAAGCCAGGTGAACCAATCCATTTTTATATCAACAGCCCAGGTGGCGTGGTAACAAGCGGGATGGTCATGTTTGATACCATGAATTTAATTAAGAGTCCTGTGCATACAATATGTATGGGCTTAGCAGCAAGTATGGGCTCTATTTTATTGAGCATGGGCGAGAAAGGGAAGCGTACTATTTTCCCTCATGGCGAAGTGATGATACATCAACCAAGCTTGGGTGGCTATTTTCAAGCTACAAGTGCAGACATCGAAATTCAGGCAGAACAAATTAGAAAGACAAAAGAATTAGGTGCACAAATCTTAGCAAAGAATTGTGGTAAATCTATAGAGCAAATTATGGCTGACTTTGACAGAGATTATTGGATGAATGCCAAAGAGGCGGTTGAATACGGAATCGTAGATAAAATTGCTAAGAGCTTATAAACATAGCCCTTCCTAAATTGCTTAAAATGAAAATGAGTAAAACAGAAAATATACAATGTTCTTTTTGTGGCCGAAGCAGAGAAGAAGTAAAAATCCTAATTGCTGGACAAGATGGTCATATTTGCGAGCACTGTATTGAACACGCTCATGAAATTGTAGGCAAAGAATTTCATCAAAAAAAGGAAGCTGGAAAAGCAGGTACCCTCAAAGTACAAAAGCCGATTGCCATTAAGAAATTCATGGACCAATATATCATTGGCCAGGATGAAGCAAAGAAAATATTATGCGTTGCGGTTTACAATCACTTTAAACGTATCAACTTGCCTTCCACTATCAAAGATGATGTAGAAATAGAAAAAAGTAATGTGATTATGATTGGTGAAACGGGTACGGGTAAAACATTGCTTGCCAGAACAATTGCCAAGCTTTTAAATGTGCCTTTTGCCATTGTGGACGCAACTGTATTTACCGAGGCAGGTTATGTTGGAGAAGATGTAGAAAGTATGTTAACGCGTCTATTACAAAACTGTGATTATGATGTGGAAGCTGCTCAAAGAGGGATTGTTTATATAGATGAGATTGATAAAATCGCAAGAAAAAGTGACAACGCATCCATCACAAGAGATGTAAGTGGAGAAGGCGTACAACAAGGATTATTAAAAATGCTCGAAGGGACCGAAGTCCTGGTACCTCCACAGGGTGGAAGAAAGCATCCAGATCAAAAAATGATTAAAGTAGATACTAAAAATATTTTATTTATTTGCGGTGGCGCATTTGACGGCATTGATAAAATCATCGCTAGAAGAATCAATACCAATGCCATTGGATTTAGTGTCAACAAAGACGAACAAGAATTACAACGCAAGAATTTATTGCGCTTTGTGAACGCACAAGACATCAAAACTTTTGGTTTAATCCCAGAAATGTTAGGTCGTCTTCCAATTGTTACACATTTAGAGCCGTTGGACGCATCAACTTTAAGAAGCATCCTTACAGAACCAAAGAATGCCTTGATTAAACAATACACCCAATTATTTGCCATAGAAGATATTGAACTTACGATTGATCCGGAAGTATTTGATTTCATTACTGCTAAAGCAATGGAATATAAGCTTGGTGCTAGAGGATTAAGAAGTATTTGTGAGAGCTTATTTACGCAAGCCATGTTTGAACTTCCTGGCACAGATACCAAACTGTTCCATGTGACTTTAGATTATGCTAAAAACATGTTTGATAAAAGCAAAATAAGCGCTTTAAAAGTGGCTTAATCAAAATAAATAATCACTTTAAAAATAAAATTTATGCAAGAACTAATTGACCGTTTAGTAAAAGAAGCTGGAGTGACTCCAGAACAAGCAAAGCAATCTATCGAAACCATTGCAGCTTTTGTAAAAGAAAAATTCCCAATGTTAGGTGGTGCTGTAAATCAAATTTTCAAGCACAAATAACTTTTCTGCACTATTTGGCATAGCCATTTGAACCAATCTGAATATTTCTAATTTAATTAGCATTGATTTATAATTAAATAATGATTCAATGCTGATTTAATTACTCAGATTGGTTCTTTTTTTTAACACCATTGCCTCTGCTTCTGTGAGGTCAAACTGAATCACCATTTCTGACCAAGTCAACCTACCCTGCTGCGCTTTTCTAAGCTTTAAAATCCTATAAACAGTCCTTTCATCAAATATACCAAGTGACAACCACTCCTCATAGCGCATCGTTTGATAGGCCATTTTTTCAGACTTATTAGACTGGTACTTTAAATAGGGATAAATCATATCAAAATCAAATGGAGTGATGCCATATACTTTCTTTATCCCTTGTATATTGGTAAACCCGCCTGTCCATTTTTGATAGGTTAAAATTCGTTTTACTTTATACGCTGGCAAACCCGTTATTCGAATCCAATCGGAAGCATTGGAATTATTGATATCAATTTTTACAGGCACATACTTTTCCCATTTTCGATACCTATTTTGTTTGTTGTAAGTAGTCGAGTCAATTGCTTTGATACGCACCCAAGGGAGTAATGTTTTAGCTTGATTTTCTGATAAACCATACCATTTAAATAGGTCCTCTTTTTGATAAAATCGTCCGCCTTTATTGCGGTAATTATAAAGCGTTCGCATTTGTTTACTGGACAATCCGAGTTGCAATCCTTGTATACTATCCAGTGCATTGGGATCAAAATAAAAAAACTTGATGGTTTTACTTTTGGAATTTGAAAAACGATCCGTATTGGAGGATGTTGTTGGCAGAAAATAATGCAATAATAAACTTAAAGCTAAAATACAGCCCAGAACGATAATGCCTTTTTGCTCTTTTGAAGTAAAAATGAAATAAGATTTCCAATCAAATTGCATGATGATTTTCGACAAACCTATCTTTTTTCAACATGCAAAATTTGCGTATAAATACTTCGAGAAAATAAATAGAGCAACTATATTGTAATCACCATTCCATCA
>JBMOFB010000014.1:0-27555 GCA_049314475.1 Sediminibacterium sp. | reverse complement strand
CCACCACAACCCACCACCGTTATAACTGTTTCTCCTCCCTTTTTTAATTTTGCAATTGTTTCTAATACATTTTGTAATGCATCTGGCGTATGCGCATAATCCACAATGCCAATTGAATTTTCGCTACTAATGATACAATCAAATCGGCCTTCTGCACCAGTTAAAGCACTTAACACAGTCAATACTTTTTCTGAATCTTCCCCTAATTGAATGGCGATACCATAAACAGCTAAAAAATTATATGCATTAAATGTGCCTATCAATCTGCAATGCACTTCTACTTCATTCACATTCAATACCAATCCAGTCAATTGATTTTCTAAAATTTTTCCTTTATAGGTAGCTGGTGCATGCAATGCATAACTAAACTGTTTTGCTTTGGTATTGGCCAACATCACTGCGCCATTTGGATCGTCTAAATTGGTAATTGCGAAAGCTGCTGGACCTAAGTGATCAAAAAATGCTTTTTTAACGCGCACATACTCTTCAAATGTTTCGTGATAATCTAGGTGATCGTGCGTAATATTAGTAAATGCAGCACCAGTAAATTGTAAACCAGTAATTCGATGCTGGTGTATTGCATGACTACTGCATTCCATAAAAACATGTGAACATCCGGCTGCTTCCATTTCTGCCAATAAAGCATTTAAGCTAATGGCATCTGGTGTAGTATGGGTTGCAGGAATAATACGATCCCCAATTTGATTTTGAACCGTACTTACCAACCCACAGGTATACCCCAATTCAGTAAATAACTTAAATAACAAAGTGGCCACTGTGGTTTTACCATTGGTTCCTGTCACACCCACTAATTTAATTTTAGTAGACGGCTGTCCATAAAATTGATTAGCCATCAAGGCTACAGCTTCCTGTGTATTAGCAACTGCGATATAAGTAATGCCTTCCTTGATTTGTGCTGGCAATTGTTCACAAACAATCACTGTTGCCCCTTTTTCAATGGCAGTCGGTATAAATTGATGTCCATCCACTTGTACGCCTTTAATAGCAACAAAAGCGGTTCCATATTGCACCAATCTAGAATCAATTTGCAAATCAACAATCTCTTGATCTGTCGATCCTATTACCTCTCTCAAAGCAACGCCAAATAAGATATGTTGTAAAGATGTTTTCATATAATTAATTCAGTTCAATATTAATTTGCTGACCTCTTTGAATATATTGTCCTTGTAAAATACTTTGGCGAACCACTTTCCCCTTTCCACTGCTCTTCACAATCAATCCTTTTTTCTCACATAACCATAATGCATCTTTTAGTTTCATGC
The DNA here is from genome assembly GCA_049314475.1 of Sediminibacterium sp. Taxonomy (GTDB): domain Bacteria; phylum Bacteroidota; class Bacteroidia; order Chitinophagales; family Chitinophagaceae; genus Sediminibacterium. The sequence continues at coordinate 26,272 of JBMOFB010000014.1, read as the reverse complement.
CACTGATATCTGGCATAGTACTATCCGAAGTTATTTGTGGTTGTTGGCCAGCTTTTAAAGCCCTTCCAGCACCCTGCACATTTGCCCAGTCTGCATTGTTTGGAGTTGAATCCTGATAAGGGATTGACAATTGCTTAGCGATTGATTTTAAAGACGTTTTAGCAATGGTATAATTGAATAATTGAGAATCCTTTAAATTGAAGCTTGGCGCTTTATCCATTTTATTTTGGATATAGGTCACATACAATCTATCTGAAATCTCTTTAAATACAGGACCTGCTACAGAAGCACCATAAAATGGATAGGCGTGTGGTTTATTTTTGATAATCACCACAATCGTGTATTGAGGATTGTCTGCAGGAAAATAACCTGCAAAAGAAGATTGATAAATATTATCATTATATCCCTTGTTTCCATTCGCTACTTTAGCAGTACCCGTTTTTCCTGCAACTTTATAAGGACTATTTTTAAATAAAGTTTTAGCAGTTCCGTTGATGCAAACCCCTTCTAATGCTACTTGTGCTGCTTTAATGGTTGCTGGACTATAGGCTTGCAGGTTGTACGCTTTTGGAGTCATAGTTTTGATGATCCTTCCTTCCTCTTGTATGCTATTGACTAAATATGGTTGCATCATCACTCCATTGTTCGCTACCATATTATAAACAACTAAGGTTTGAATTGGTGCAATCGCAATATTGTAACCAAATGCCATCCAAGGTAATGTAGTAGGGCCCCATAATTTATCGCCTGGTCGGGTGATTTGAGGACGACGCTCACCTACTAAATCAATGCCAGATAAGGAATCCAATCTTAGTCTTGAAAGGTGCTTAAAATAAGCTGTTGGATCATTCGAATAATTATTAGCAGCAATTTTTGCCATTCCTACATTTGAACTTTCTTCAAATGCTTCTAACACTGTCGCTTGAAACTTACCATGCTTTTCTGAATCATATACTGTTCTGCCTGCTACCTGCCATACACCACCTTCTAAATTGATTGAGGTATTTAAAGTCACTTTCCCGTCTTCTAAGGCTTGCATTAATGTCACTAATTTGAAAGTAGATCCAGGCTCTGAAGGGGTGATGGCATAATTTAAATCTTCTGCATAATAGCCATCTCTGATCTTACCTAAATTTGCAATTGCTTTAATCTTTCCAGTTTTTACTTCCATCACCATGGCTACTCCATGTTGTGCTTCGTTGCCAATCATCATTTTCATCAAGGCATTGGTGGTCACTTCTTGAATATATACATCAAGTGTACTCACAATATCTTTTCCTGTTTCAGGTTCAATTTCAAAATCTCCTTCTTGTACTGGAACTGTTACACCGCCTGCAATAGCTCGAACCAACTGCTTTCCATTACGACCATTCAATACTGTATCATAGGACAATTCTAAGCCTACTTTATTTTGATCTCTCGCTAATCCTATGGTTCTGTAACCCATATTTTGATATGGATTCAAACGGATATTTCTTTCTTGTGCAATAAACCCACTCTTGTATCTTCCTAAACGGAATAATGGAAACTTAGCCATTTGTAAGTACTGCTTATAACCTACTTTTTTTCTTAATTCATAATTTGGTTCTCTAGCTTCAAAAGCTTTAGTGAGTCCATCTTTATAAGTACCAGCAGATTGATCCTTAAATAAATCAGCTAATGCAATACTTAGTGAGTCAATATTTTCTCTAAATGATCGACCATCTTTTTCATGCAATGGCTCTACTCTAAAATCAATATAAATATCAAATTGAGGTACATTGGTACTTAACATTTGTCCATCTTCACTATAAATAGTACCTCTATCTGCAGGAATTTCAATGATGCGTTGATGTAAGCTATCACTTAAGCCTCTCCAATATGCACCTTGAACTTGTTGAATGTAAAATGCCTTACCTAAAATACAAAGACATACAACTACGACTAAAATATAGCTTAAGTAAACTCTCCATAATATGTCGCGTTTTACGTCCATTATTTGGCTTTATTTTTTTCGTTGTTTACCTCAAAACGTTTTTCTAATGGCATGCGAATAGACATATCCTTCGCTATTTGTAATCCATAAGGCGCCATTGCTTTTTCAATATTGATTGCTTCACTCTTAAGCATTAAATCTGCTTTAAGTGTTTTGTACTCAAATTGCAATTGCTTAATTTCTTTCTTTGTGGTATTGATTTTACGAATCGACTTATCCGTCAAGTGTCCATTAGCGATATAAAGTATCGCTAGTATTGCCAAGAACAAAAAGTAACTAATGTTCATGACAACCCATTCGTAGTTAAGCATGCCAATGATAGCAGACTTAGAGTTGTTTTTTACAGGTACGGACATACGGGTTATAATCTTTCGGCAGCGCGCAATTTTGCGCTTCTGCTTCGATTGTTTTCTTTCATCTCTTTTTCAGAAGCCACAACAGGTTTTTTTGTTATGATCTTCCAAAGCAATTCTTTCTTTATGGAAAGAAACGGGTTGGTCACATCGTCTTCATCAGGTCCTACTTTGAATGCATTTTTTACCATACGATCTTCGATAGAGTGGAATGTAATAATCACTGCGCTTCCACCTTCTTTAATGACATCTGGTAATTGTGTTAAAAACTCATTCAACACAATCATCTCCTCATTCACTTCCATTCGGATAGCCTGGAACACTTGTGCCCAATATTTATTTGGATTCCCTTTTACCACTGGCGCAATTAAAGTTTTAAAATCTTGTACGGTAGATACCTTTAATAGACGTCTTTGTGTGACAATATGTTTCGCTAGGGTCTTAGCGTTGGTGACTTCACCATATTGCTCAAACATTTTATGTAGTGCTGCTTCTGAATAGCTTTCTATAATTTGCGCTGCTGTTCTTGTTTGACGTTGATCCATTCTCATATCAAAGGGACCGTCAAAACGAATAGAGAAACCTCTTGAACCTTCATCAAATTGATGGCTACTCACGCCTAAGTCGGCTAAGACGCCATTCACTTTGTCAATTTTATTCAAGCGAAGGAATCGTTGTATATACCTGAAATTTTCTGGTATAAAAACAATTCGATCATCATTAGGTAGATTCTTTTTAGCGTCAGCATCCTGATCAAAAGCAATGAGTTTTCCTTTCGGTCCCAACTTTGATAAAATGCCTCTACTATGTCCTCCTCCACCAAATGTGGCATCTACATAAATACCATCAGGTATAATATTTAGATGCGAAATGGTTTCTTGAAATAAAACAGGTATATGGTAATCTGTGTTTAAGTTGGATGTAGGGTTGGTCATCTTCCTTAATCTTGATTTTTAATACCTGACATTACTTCCTGCGCTAAATTGCTAAATGCATCTGCAGAGAAATCCTCAAAGAGCTGTTTATAAGTACTTGCATCCCAAATTTCAAAACGATCCAATGCTGCCGCTAATACAATCTCTTTTCCAGGCAATGCAAACTCTCTTAAAGTTGGAGGCAATAACAAACGGCCTGCACTATCCAACTCAACTTCGGTTGCACCACCCAAGAACTGACGACGGAATTGTCTCACTTTAGGATCGAAGTCATTCAATTGGCTAATTCTGTCCAAAATCGCTTGCCAGCTTTTTAACGGATAAAGTGTTAAACACTTTTCAAATCCTCTACTTACGATAAAACGCGTCTCCCCTTCTGCCAGTTGCTTCTTCAAGCTGCCTGGAACTAGGAAACGCCCTTTTGCGTCGATAGTTGATTGATATTCTCCGTGAAAACCTGTCATTTGTTAATAATTTGATCTTTATTTTACCACTTGTTAACACAAAATAACACTTTTTACCACTTTTATCGGTCAAACAGACCCTTCTATTTTTCCACAAGAAATGAACAAGCTGAAACACATGATAGGATTGAGTTCTAGAAGGATTTGACACATTTCTAAGAATTTGAATGTGTAATGCTGTGGATAACCCGTTTTTAATGGTTTATAAGCTGTGAATACACCTAAATCATCCCAATTCAATAGGTTTTGCTATTTTTACGGTATGAAAATGGCCGATTTTGATTACGACTTACCAGATGAGCGCATTGCCTATACCCCAGCAGCCAACCGATCTGACAGCAAGATTTTAGTCTGGGATCAAACCATCATAGCCGAAGGTCAATACAAGGATATCGCCAATTACATTCCAAAAGGGCACAGCTTATTTTTTAACAATAGCAAGGTCATTGCAGCAAGAATTTTATTTGATAAATCAAATAGCTTGGACGATTTGGAGCGCATACCCTCTATGGATGGTGAGAAGATAATGGACCCAAATTCGCCTACAAATAGTAGACAAAATAAGATTGAAATTTTTTGTCTAGAACCAACTGCAGCATATACGCCCGTTCAGTTTGCAATGCAAGCGACTAAAAAAGTACAATGGAAATGTTTGGTGGGTGGTGCAAAAAAATGGAAATCGGAATTTTTACAGAAGGAACTATTTTATGATCATATAAGCATCCTTTTGTCTGCTAAAAAAATAGCGCAAGAAGAAGGACATTTTGTGATAGAATTTTCTTGGGATCATCCTGATATTGTTTTTTCTGAAATCATTGCGCTTGTTGGACAAATTCCTTTGCCGCCTTATATACAAAGAGAGGCGAATGAAACGGATAAAGATCGCTATCAAACAACCTATGCAACTACAGAAGGCTCTGTGGCAGCACCTACAGCAGGATTGCACTTTGATGCGCCTGTATTTAAATCATTGGATGCAAAAGGAATTGATAAAAAATTTATCACACTCCATGTTGGGGCAGGTACATTTATGCCAGTGAAAGTAGATGACTTTCATGACCATTTAATGCATGCAGAATTTATAGACGTAGACTTACAAACCATTGAATACTTAGCAACTACATCCAACAATATTATTGCAGTTGGAACGACCTCACTTAGAACTTTGGAATCTTTGTATTGGCTGGCAATTAAAATAAAGCAATATCCAGAAATTGATAGCAACGAAATGAAATTACTCCAATGGGATGCTTATACTTTAGAGGATAAACAAACTAGTCTCAATGAAGCAATGCAATTTTTAAAAGAATGGATGACCCAGAAAAAAATAAACACATTATTTGCAACCACACAATTAATGGTGAAGCCTGGATATCAATTTAAAGTTTGCAAAGGATTGATCACTAATTTTCATCAGCCTAAGTCTACACTATTGTTAATCATTGCAGCAATTGCTGGAGACCAATGGAAAACCGTTTACCATCATGCACTCGCAAATGAATACCGATTTCTTAGTTATGGTGATGGTTGTTTATTTTGGTTCAATCATCGGTAGGCTAATTTCTACCTTAGTGCCTTTATCCAACTCACTTGTCACATGTATGTTGCCTTTGTGTAAGTCAATCACCCATTTAACATAACTCATTCCTAGGCCAAAGCCTTTGACGTTGTGGATATTCCCCGAGTGTGCACGATAGAACTTTTCAAAAATATGTTTCACAGTGTCAGGTGTCATACCAATACCTTTATCTTCTACGGTAATGATTAATTTATTAGAAACCGTTTTTGTTTTGATGATGATATCAATTTCCACCTTCGCGTACTTAATGGCGTTATCCATTAAATTAGATAAGACATGTAAAAAATATTCTTCATCTATCCAAATTTCAGCAGGAACCGCTTCAAACTGCGTATGCACAGCAGAAGGTTTCCCATCTAATTGTAATTTAAAACTATCAATGACACCTTGAATTAGGTCATTGATGTTTACTAATTGTCTATTAAGTTCGTTTTCTTTTTTCTCTAACAGAGCTGCTTGTAAAATAGTTTCTACATGCTTGTTCATGCGTATATTTTCCTCTTTGATGATGGAGCTAAAATAGTCTACAGAGGCAGCGACAGCTTGTACTTTATTAGATTTAAGGGCATCTACGGCAAGTGAAATTGTAGCTAAAGGCGTCTTGAGCTCGTGGGTCATATTATTAATGAAATCACTTTTAATTTCACTTAGCTTTCTTTGTTTGATCAATGACCTAATTGTAATTATAAATGCGGCTAAAACGGTAATAATGAATAAGAAAGCTCCAAATAAAACCCACTGTAGGGTTTTAAATAAATACATATTTACATTAGGAACAATAATAATCAATGTTTCAAAAGGACCGGTGGTTTCTAAAATCTCTTGAGGAATAATGGATATTCTAGTTTGAATCGTATTGAGTTCATCTACAAATACATCTTCAAATTGTTTACTTTTAACTTCTATATTGCCATTTTTGTCTTGTAAAGCAAACTCATAAGACAACTCTTGTAAGCCGTATTTTAACATTGCAGCTTGTAATCGTTTATCTAAATCTTGAGCGCTATACAGGTCCGATAAAGTAGCTTCTTCAAAACTATGTGTATGCCCTCCTCCAGATAAACTCAACGATTTTTTTGGGAAATGAAATGCCAATCCACCATTTAATTTTTTTCCTAAATCTGCAGATACAATCACACCCGCTTGATTGACTTTTTCGACCAATTGATTCTTTTGTAATAAAAATAAACCCTGTAGCCAAGTGATTTGAATAAACAATATCCCAAGGATAGATAATCCAATTAGTGTAAATAAAAAAGGGAATGTTTTTTTCATAATTGATCCAATACAATCTTGTAAAATTTGCCTACGTGAATATATAAAAAAATCCCGCTCGATTGCTCGAGCGGGATTCGGTTAGTTGTAATTTTTTGTTATTGTGTGGCCAATTATAAAACGCCTTCTACTAACACGGTGGCTTTATTATCAATGACTTCTACAAATCCGCCTTGTATAGCATAAGTTTCGGCTGCAGCGCCTTTTTGTAAGACTTTTACACTGCCAATTCCTAATGCACTCACTAAAGGAGCATGTTTGTCTAATATCTCAAATAAGCCATCTACACCAGGTAATTGCACTCCTTGTACATTTCCACTAAATAATTTTTTCTCTGGTGTTAATATTTCTAATAACATGAATGGAATTTTAATTGATTAAGCTTGAGCCATCATTTTCTTACCTTTCTCAATCGCATCTTCTAAAGTACCTACTAAGTTGAATGCTGCTTCTGGATACTCGTCTACTTGACCATCCATAATTGCATTGAAACCTCTAATAGTATCATCGATAGAAACGAATACACCTTTCAAGCCTGTAAACTGCTCAGCCACATGGAAAGGTTGAGATAAGAAACGTTGAACACGACGCGCGCGAGATACCACTAACTTATCTTCATCACTTAATTCATCCATACCTAAGATGGCAATGATATCTTGTAATTCCTTATAACGTTGTAAAATCATTTTAACTTTCTGTGCAGTATCGTAGTGTGCATCACCAACAATTGCTTTCGTTAAAATTCTTGAAGTAGAATCTAATGGGTCTACTGCAGGATAGATACCTAAATCGGCAATTTTACGAGACAATACTGTTGTGGCATCTAAGTGTGCGAAAGTGGTTGCAGGAGCTGGATCTGTTAAGTCATCCGCAGGCACATATACCGCTTGAACCGAAGTAATAGAACCATTCTTAGTTGAAGTAATACGCTCTTGCATCAATCCCATCTCTGTAGCCAATGTTGGTTGATAACCTACCGCAGATGGCATACGACCTAATAAAGCCGACACCTCTGAACCTGCTTGCGTGAAACGGAAGATGTTATCTACGAAAAATAAGATATCCTTTCCTTTTCCTGTTCCATCTCCATCACGGAAATATTCTGCAATTGTCAAACCACTCAAAGCCACACGAGCACGTGCTCCTGGAGGTTCGTTCATTTGACCAAATACGAATGTTGCTTTTGATTCTTTTAATTCTTCTAAACTCACTTTGCTTAAATCCCATCCACCTTCTTCCATGCTATGTTTAAAAGCATCACCATATTTCATGATACCTGCTTCAATCATCTCACGTAATAAGTCATTTCCTTCTCTTGTTCTTTCTCCTACACCCGCAAATACTGATAAACCACCGTGCCCTTTTGCGATATTATTAATCAATTCCTGAATCAATACTGTTTTACCTACACCCGCACCACCAAATAAACCAATCTTACCACCCTTTGCATAAGGCTCAATCAAGTCGATTACTTTAATACCTGTGAACAACACTTCTGTTGCAGTACTCAAGTCTTCGAACTTTGGAGGAGTTGCGTGAATAGAACGACCATTTGATTTATCTAATTGTGGTAAGCCATCAATGGCATCTCCTGTTACATTGAACAAGCGACCATTGATCCCTTCGCCCACTGGCATTAAAATTCCTTTACCAGTGTCTACCACTTCCATGCCTCTCACTAAGCCTTCGGTACCGTCCATTGCAATCGCACGAACGCTATCTTCACCTAAGTGTTGTTGAACTTCTAACACTAATTTTTCACCGTTAGGACGTGTGATTTCAAGGGCATTGTATATTTCTGGTAATACACTTTCAGTAGAAAAATGCACGTCTACAACTGCACCAATAATTTGTTTGATTTTACCTGTTGTTGCCATATAGTTTATTGTTTTTACAACCCCCTTTTAAGAGGCGAAAATGGATATACTCCGTTTCGGCTGCAAAGGTAGTGATTTGCAAGTTTATTGCAAAAATTGTACATAGATAATTGCTGCTAAAATTCCCCCTACAATTGGCCCAAATACGGGAATGGCCGCATAAGCCCAATCACTTGCACCTTTTCCCTTGATTGGCAGTACAAAATGCATGATTCTAGGCCCTAAATCTCTGGCCGGGTTGATGGCCCAACCCGTTGGTCCCCCTAATCCAAAGCCAATTCCTGCCACTAAAAGGGCAACAGGTAGCGCGGAAAAGCTGCCAATTTCGCCTCCCGCTGGCTTGATATAAAAAATTCCAAGTAAGAAAATGAAGCTTGCGACTGTTTCTCCTATAAAATTTTGAGGCAATCTTCGGATAGATGGCCCAGTCGAAAAACAAGCCAATTGATCACTTGCATTTTCACAAGCATTAAAATGGTCTTTGTACACCATCCATACCATAAATGCACCTAACATGCTGCCTAATAATTGGGCCAATAAATACGAAGGCACTAAGGACCAACTAAATTTTCCAGCAGTGGCAAATGCAATGGTGACGGCTGGATTTAAATGTCCACCACTCGAATCACTAGAAATATACACCCCTACAAAAACAGCGATAGTCCATCCTAAAACAATGGAAATTAATCCACCGTTATTCCCTTTTGTTTTTGGCAATACGACGTTGGCAACAACACCGTTTCCTATGATCATCATCATAGTGGTTCCTAAAAATTCTGCTAAAAATGGAGTCATAAAATGATTAATTAGTCTTTTAAATATTCGTCATTTGAATTGCTTTTTTCCACCCTTGAATGCCTTTTTCTACATCTACTTGCGCTAAGTTGGGATTAAAAACTTGATCTACCTTCCATTTTGCTGCAATTTCAGCAGCATCTTTCCAAAAACCAACTGCTAGACCCGCTAGGTACGCTGCACCCAATGCAGTGGTTTCAATAATGGTTGGTCGAATCACTTTTGTGTTTAAAATATTGGATTGAAACTGCATCAATAAATTATTTTTTGTTGCACCACCATCTACCCTTAATTCTGCAATTGGAATTTGCGCATCGGACTCCATTGCTTTTAAGACATCGTAAGTTTGATAAGCAATACTTTCTAACGCAGCTCGTGCAATATGCGCAGCATTGGTCCCTCTTGTAATACCCGTAATGGTGCCTTTTGCATGTTGATTCCAATAAGGGGCTCCTAGCCCTGCAAATGCTGGCACCATGTACACGCCATCCGTATCCTTTACCTGAGCAGCTAAGCTTTCAACTTGCTCCGAATCACGAATAATATTTAAGCCATCTCTAAGCCATTGCACGACAGCGCCTCCAATAAACACACTTCCCTCTAAGGCATAATAAGTTTTGCCGTTAAGTTGTAATGCAATTGTAGTTAATAAATTATTTTTTGAAACCACTGCTTTTTCACCGGTATGCATTAACATAAAACATCCAGTGCCGTAGGTATTTTTAACCATACCTGGTGCTGTACAAATTTGTCCGAACAATGCAGCTTGTTGATCCCCTGCAATGCCCGCAATTGGTATTTGTTGATTGGTAACCAATAAATCTGTGTGCCCATATACTTCACTGCTGCTCTTCACTTCGGGCAACATAGAGATGGGGATATTAAACAATTCCAATAAGTCAGTATCCCACTTTAACGCATGAATATTAAAAAGCATTGTTCTAGATGCATTGGTCGCATCTGTGATATGTTGAGCACCTTTAGTGAATTTCCAAACCAACCAACTATCAATAGTGCCAAAACAAAGTTCGCCATTTTCGGCCTGCGCTCTTGCACCTTCTACGTGATCCAAAATCCATTTAATTTTTGAGGCCGAAAAATAAGCATCAATCATTAAACCTGTTTTTTCTTGAATCAAAGCCTGCTTACCTGCTTGTTTTAACTGGTCACAAAAATCAGCAGTTCTTCTGTCCTGCCAAACAATCGCATTGTAAATTGGCATGCCTGTTAACTTGTTCCAAATAACAGTCGTCTCTCGTTGATTGGTGATGCCAATGGCTGCGATATCAAATTGATCAATACCATGTTTTGATATCACTTCAGAGGCAACACCAATTTGAGTACTCCAAATTTCCATTGGATCATGCTCCACCCAACCTGGTGAAGGAAAAATTTGTGTAAACTCTTTTTGTGCAGTGGCTATAATTAGACCTTCTTGATCAAACAAAATTGCACGACTACTTGTAGTTCCTTGATCCAGGGCTAAGATACATTTGGGCATAATCACAATTTTAAATTCCTAAAAATGGGCGGTTATCTTCTGGCTTTTAACCAATTTTCAGGATCATAATATACCGCTTTTTCATTACATATAGAGAACAAAACAGCCCCTTCCCCATCTAAATTAATCCCAGAACGACCAATGACTGTGCCAGCCTTCACTTCTTGTCCAGTATTCACAGATGCACTGCTCAAGCAAGAAAATGCGGTAAAATATTTACCATGCTTAATTAAAACAGTCTTATCCCCATTGACATCCCCCACATATACCACAGTTCCATTGGCGACACTTTTGACAGCAGTGCCTTTGGGAACTGCCACTTCGATACCATCACTTTTACGATCCAATTTAGTACCTGGAATGCTCTCCACACCAAAATGAATATTCACAATCCCAGTGGCAACGGGCCAAGGTAGTCCACCTTTGTTATTTTCAAAAGAAATAGAAGTTTCTCTCCCCTCTTCGGTTGTTTCAAGCGCCGAGTAAGGCCGATTACTTGTGGTACTTTTTAAACCGCCTTCTACTCTACTTGCTTTAGGAATTGTATTTGTTTTATCCTCTGTAGTAGTGGTGGTTTTATTATTGGCTGCATTGGCTGTTTTTAATTTAGCCAAACGCTCATTTTCTTTTTTTACTGCCTCTTGCATTTCTCTTTTAATGACTGCAGCAATAGCCGCTTGCATCTTTCTACGTTGTGCTTCTTTTTGTCTTACTTGAGTCGTAATTTCTTGTTCTTTACTCTTTAATTGACGTACTACTTTGTCTTGTTCTTTGCGATCGTCCTGCAATACTTTCAACTGAAGGGTTTGGGCAGACATTGTTTTTAAACGATCCTGTTTGTTCTCACTTAAGATACTGATCTTAGATTTTAAATTATTTTCGGAAAGTCCAATTGCCATCGCTTGCGCTTCCCTATTTTGACGATAACTTTTTAAATAAGTAATTCTTTTCACTGCATCATTAAAACTACCCGCCGAAAATAAAAAATTAAGGTACTCATAACCACTTCTACTTTGGTAAGCAAATACAATACTTTTAGCGTATCTATATTTTAGAGTATCTAATTCATTATTCAATCTTCTTACATCCTGCTGATTGCTCTGAATAGCATTGTCTAATATTTTAACCTGCTTAGCAATGCCATTGATGAGGGATGTTCTTTTTGCAATTTTATTTCTAATAACAGCTAACTGCGCCAATGAGCTTTTTTTATTCTTCTTAGTTTGTTCTAATAGATTATTTAATGCGTCTAATTCTTTTTGTAATGTTTGAGATTGTTTTTGCAAGTCTTCTCTAGAATTACCGTTTTGTGCATTTGTATTGTTAATAAAACAAGTAAATAAAATGCAAATAATGATGGAACACTTTTTAATCATAGGGTATAATTTTTCACATGCTTATTTACGTCTGCCTACTTTAGGTACAGAAAAAGTGTATTTTAAAGGTTCGTCAAAATTAAATTCCTTAATCTCCATCCCAATGTCTAATTTGGTTTGTGCATTGATAGATATATTTCTATTTAGAGGGAACTGTATATTTTTTACCAATGTGTGTTGACTATAAATGATATCACATGTTCTATGTTTTGCTGCATCTACATCGTCTAGCTTTAATTCAACCAATTTGGTATTGTCTTCGCTAAGGATGACTAAGTTTTTAAATAAGGTTCCCAATAAGCTTACTTGTAATCTTTGATTGATGACTTTATAGGAAATGATATCAACACTATCCATAAATATTGGGTTGCCGATTACAAGGTCTTCAATTGTTTGATAACTTAATGGAATTTTTACCAGCTCTTGTAAATAGGATAACGGATGTCGTTCTGTTTTTTTATCTTGTGGGAAGTTCAAAAAAATACTGTCTTTATTGATGAATGCTTTTACACCAATGATACCCAGATCAAATCTCATAGTAATGTATATCCCGCTATCTTTCTGAATACTTAAATTAGCAATAAAACTTTTTTTATCGCTAATTGTTTCATAATCCATCTTCACTTTTGCATTCATGGTTTTAAAACCGATCTTCTTATTTGCAATTTTATTGACAATACCCTTGACCATTATCACAGAATCTAACCTTGCTTTTTCTGCCAATGCAGCTGCATCCGGTTCAACTTTCACAGTCAATGCATCTTGAATAACTTGCACCTTTTTCACATTTGAACAGGCGACAGTTAAAAATATCAAAATCAAATAAAGACTGTTTTTTAGATTTCGCATGTGTCCATTTTAAATTTTACCTGTATGACCAAATCCGCCATCGCCTCTTTGGGTTGTCTCTAAATTTTCTACCAATTGCCATTCCATTTTTTCGACTTGCTGAAATACAATTTGAGCAATACGATCCCCGTCTTGAATCACTTGAGTTTCGTTAGACAAATTGATTAAAATAACTTTAAGCTCTCCTCTATAATCAGCATCAATGGTGCCAGGGGTGTTTAAACAAGTTAGCCCTTGTTTAATTGCTAATCCACTTCTTGGTCTAATCTGTGCCTCCCAGTTGTCTGGCAATGCAATATGTAAACCTGTTGGAATCAATGCACGCTCTAAGGGTGCCAACTGAACGGGTGCAGTGACAAAAGCACGGAGGTCTAAACCAGAGGACCCTTGCGTTGCATATGCTGGCAAAGGATGATGACTGTGGTTCACAATAGGAATGATTGTAGACATGTGCTACAAAAGTAGTTAAAAAAGCAGGTAAATTGAAGCCAGGGCGCTTTAGTTAACAAATAATTTAGAAGTAAAATATGGAGCCAAAACGCAAGGTATTTGACAACGGATTTCTAGTGATACCACCGCCTGTTGGAACTAGATAAGAAATATTGAATTTAGACTGTTGGTATTGAAAGCTAGAACCGACTGTAAAATATTGCATGCTACCCAAGTTCTTATTGTTGTCTACAAAATAACCAGCCCTTAAATGAAAACGATCGGAATAATTATATTCAGCCCCTAGTGACACTTTTAATGATTCAGAAAAAGGAATACCATATTGACTTGAGAATGAGTTAAACCAACTTGACACAACCGATTGTGAGAAATATTGGTCAACCACATCTGGATCACTACTAGCAGGACTTGCAGGTACCATCAATCGGTTTACATCCAACCCCATTTCTAAGGAATTATCTTCGTCAAACTTATTTAAATAAGCCACCCCTAATCCAATGTTGGCGGGAATAAAATATTTATTTTTTGATTCGTTTGAATAGCTCACTTTACCTCCTAAATTAGATAAAACCAAACCTGCGTGGAACCCTTCTAAATCTTCGTTTTGTTTATAAAATAAACTAATGTCTCCAGCAAAAGTGTTACCTGCTTTAAAATTAGTACCATTGGTACCATATGAGCCCTGTACTAATCTAGAGTTGATATATCTTAAAGTCACCCCCATACTCAGTGCATCTGTTAATAAAAGATTGTAGCCAAAATCAAAACTAAATTCAGAAGGTCTTTGAGATGGTAAAGTAGAGTTTCCAGATTCGTCTGTGAAATCAATATTACCTAAACTAAAAAAACGTAATGAACTATTGATGCCACTAAAACTATTTAATTTCTTGAAATATCCAGCACTCGCCAAATACACATCACTCAATCCTAAATCTTTTAACCATGGTGTATAATTAATTAAAAAACCACGATCATTCTTCAAGTAAGGAATCTTTGCAGTGTTGCCAAAAAGATCATTGGCTTCTGGAGACATGGCAATAGACAAATTACCCATACCACCAGATCTTGCATCTGGAGAAATCATCATAAATGGCACAGCGGTACTTTGTAATTTAAGCCTGGTTTGTGCTGTTACTGAACTTGCAACAAAACATAATACGACACAGATGGCTGTTTTGACTAGGGGGATTCGGATCATACTCAAATGCTTTAATATTATATATAAGTAAAGATAACCTTAGAAATCAATATTTAAAATTTTAAAAGGCTATTTATCAATTGTTCTACCAAGCCATTTTGGGTAACTATAATTCTATAATAATACTTCCCAGGTAAGAGTAGCCCCCCATTGGTGGAAAGCCCATCCCAATCCACCATAATTTTATTGCCCCTTGGTTGTATTTTTTGGTTCTTAGAAAAATATCTACTACCACTTGCATCAAAGACATCCAATTGCAATGTAATTGGATCTATAGTATTATTGACCTCAAAACTAAACCTTGCATTGGTTTGAACAGGATTTGGGATCACCATTAGATTTCGAATATTTTTATTTTTTTCGCTAGGTACTTCAATCCAAATTGTGTCTTTAGAGACATTCCCTAAAAGATCCCAGGCCTTCATGATCAATCTATGCTTGCCTGCTTCCAAGACTGGCAGTGGGTATTCAATTATTCCTGACTGATACGCATTCATATCATAAGAAAAGAAGGAATTCAGGATGTAGTTTTTGACTACCGTGTCGTCAATGATTAATTTTAAATCATGCCCTAATTGATTTCCCGAAGACTGTATCCCCGAACTGTCATTTAATTTTACATATAAAGTAGCTGGCGCAGTGACCCAATCTCCCGATTTGAAATGGGGCGCATTCACATAACTGTAAATGGATGGACCAGTGGTATCTAGTCTGTTTTCTGTGGTTTCCCCTTGTATAAAAATGGATTGAAATTGCATGCTTGCATCTGCCGTATCATTGTAGGCATAGAGTTGCAGTTTTAATGCTGCTGAATTAGATGAAGGCAGTGCGCCTGGTAGGATAAAACTGATTTCAAATTGTCCATTTTTTACTGTTGCCTTCCCTTTAAACAAGGCCTGCTCTTGTGTTTCTATTGGAACAGCCTGACTATTTGTTTGATTGGCTAAGGTTTTTTTTGTGCTTGGCGCATCCCATAAAACCATATCCATTAAACCATTGAAATTTTGAATAGCTTGACTTTTTGCTGTCAAATTTCCTTTTAATGTATACTTCTCTCCTGCTTTTAAAAATAAGGTGTCAGACCAAGGTAGCTGATTTAAATTGGTACAATTAATTTGGTATTTTGGTTGTGCAATGCGCATGGCAGGGTCACCCATTAAGCCAAACTTAAATGCATTTAATCGATCCCCATTTTGATTAAAATTATAATTTTTTGCTGCTTGTAATGCTTGTCCAATAGTCGAATAAATCCCCTTTGAATTTGGCACCAATAATGCTTGCATGAACGCATCATTAATTTGCTTATTACTGTATGCAAATACGAGCCTATTGGCTGCGACCAATGCAATGATTCCTTTTTCATTTTGCATTAAAGCATCAAATCCTATTGGAGCGGTTGCAGGTTGATCGTAGGGTGCAAAATCACATGATGCTGTGACCATGATGGGCAATTTACCAGCATTGTTCCAATTCTGTATTTCTGATTTCGAGATCACTGCCTCTTCTGTTAAGCGCAAATAATTTCCATGTCCAGTGTAATTGAACACCAAGGTTCCTGCTTGTATGGATTCTTGTATGGCTTTGTTTACATCTGGATAAGTCGTGCCAGTCAATGTTTGGTTGGCTTTGAATAAATCCAAATACAATTTTTTATGATTCCAGTTCGTTGTTTTATTTTTTAAGTTGCTAATGATTTCCTCTGCATCTTGAAGATGCAAATTGAAGTCCGCATCATCTGCCACCCAGGTCAATTGATTTTGCCAAAGCCCCATTTTTTTATTGGATTGGTATAGAATTAATTTCTCTACCATTTTATCTGCTTCGGCAATTGTTCTTGCTGGAATTCTTCCAATAGCTAAGCCAATAGAATCAATGGTTTGCGCAAACTGTATT
This sequence comes from Sediminibacterium sp., assembly GCA_049314475.1. Lineage (GTDB taxonomy): Bacteria > Bacteroidota > Bacteroidia > Chitinophagales > Chitinophagaceae > Sediminibacterium. The sequence goes on along the minus strand of JBMOFB010000014.1, from coordinate 9,752 downwards.
TGATCACCAGGTTTTTGTAACGTATAAAAATCATCCGAACTATAGGAAGTTAAAATGGCATTAGATACCTCACTCGTGTACACTGGTAATTCTTTATTCGGTTGAATTTTTTGCGCATTAAAATTGCCCATACCCATTAATAAAACATAACTGGGTTTAGATTGATTTTTTAATTTTGATTGTTCAATAAAGTATTTTAAAAAATTTCTTATAGCAATAGGAGTTGTTTGCCCACTCGACATTTCATTGTATACTTGCGTAGCATTAAAAAGACCCACCTTGAACCCATTTTGCTTTTCATGAAATAACTTAAGTTTCATAGCTGCTGGATAATAATCTGGCGCAGTGATAATGATATAATCTAATGGACCTGACGTAAAACTAGTATCATTGCGGACGAAACCAGAAAACTGAGCCGAATTCATTTTGTTTTCTTCAAACACATAAAAATATTTACGCGCGTTATCATCCGCTTTAAATGTGGCAACTGCATTTTGACCCAATTGAGGATTCAGTGATAATGGCTGATGGAATTGACTTAAATCCCAAACCCTTGTTTGAGTGGTCGCATTTTGAATTTCAAATTCAACCAATTGTGCTTTTGGTTGACTCGTTTGATAGTCAAATCCAAAGCCTGTATTCCCCCAAAATCCAATTGTTCTTTGCCCATGCAATGCCAAATAATCTATCCAACCTGTGGCAGAAGATAATGCATTAAAATTGACTTGCAGATTTACGGAACCTAAGCTTTGGCCAGCCTTTAATAATTTTGTTTTGTCTAACCAGATGGTGCTGCTATCAAACCGAATTTTATAGGCATCGTCAAAAATTAAACCTGATACTGGATTCAACGATGTTGTGCTTAACAGCTGGTCATTCAATTGAATGTTAAATTGGGCATCATTCAAATAAGTGGATGCTGCTAATTGACTTTGTACAACAATCGGTGCATTCAATTGCAATCCCTCCATGTTAAGCGGGAATGTCATTGACGTTTTTTTGCCTGGCCCAATACCCATTGGGTCTCCCAGCCATATTTTACCACTGTTTAAAATATTGATTGAGTCTTTTTCTATTCGCCATTTAGCTGCAAATGTTTGTACTAGTTTTGATGCAATGCCCGTTTTATTAAATTTGGATATTCTCTTCCCACTTGTTCCTAGACGAAGGAAAAAAAATAAGGAATCATTGCTTGTGATTTTTTGACGAATAGGGGCTTCTGAAATAGCTGAATGAACCCACTGATAATGACCTTGTGCATAAAATAAAAATTGATCTTGGTCATCTAAAATCCCATCTCCTCCATCTTGCATTTCTATGGCTATTTCCATTAAACTATCTGGCAAACCAGTAGGCACTTTTTCACTTAAAACAGTTAAATCCATGCCATACAACTGGACTTGATTGGCATTCACATTTCCTGTAAAACCCATTGCTTTAAATTGAGCACCAGAGAGCTTATAAACCCCTTCGTTTGGTACGGCTATTTTAACCCAATTTCCTTTTGAGAGCAAGCCAACCTGTCCCCATCCAGGAAGGGCGCAACAGCATCCAATCAAAAAAAATGTTAAAACACCAAGTTTCATTTGCTAAAATTAGGGTTTTACTAACATAAGAATCTATTTGCATTTGAATAAATAAGTGAAAAAGCATGTATATTCGCAACGGAATTTAAACTGAACAGATTAAACAAAACAGATGAATTTTATCAATAGCATACTATTATTTTTTGCGGTTCTTTTTATCGGACCAAAAATGATCGCTCAATTTGAAAGTAATCAAAGCAATAAAGTTGCGTTTGCATCTAAGGACGACCCTTATGATAGTACCATTTTAATTAGAGGTGGCACATTTGCTATGGGCATGAATCAGGAAAACATCATGGGCGATTGGAATAATAATTTGCGTAGAGTGACTGTGAGTTCTTTTAGAATTGACCAATACGAGGTGAGCAACAGACAATACAGAACTTACATTAAATGGCTAGAAAGCGTTTTTAAACCAATGGGTAAAGATTCGATGGTAAAAGCAGCACTTCCTGACACGTTAGTTTGGAGGACAGATCTTTCTTACAATGAACCAATGGTGGAAGGCTATTTTAGAAACAAGTCATTCAATGATTATCCTGTAGTTGGAGTTAGTTGGGAACAAGCCAATGCCTATTGCAGATGGAGAACAGACAGAGCAAATGAGAAGACATTGATTAAATACGGCTTAATTGATCCAAAAAAACCTTATATCGGTAAGTTGGACGTCAATAATAGTATTGTTGATGCAAATAAAAGCAGCGATCCAGCATCGACTAGAGCTAGAGTTAAGAAAAAGAATTTAGAAGATTATGTTTTAATACCTGACTTTAGACTACCTACAGAAGCGGAATGGGAATATGCTGCAAAAGTATCAAGTGGTAAGAACTATATCTCCAATTTTAATAATCCAAAAGCGGGATCTAATTCAGGTACACCTAATGCGAGTATCATCTCATCTGATTCTCCCTATCCTTGGAGCTCTAATGGAAATGATGGATTAAGAAGTAATCCAACAGGAACAATGAGTAGAAAGGAGAAGGACAATCGTGGTATGTTCATGGCTAACTTTAAAAATGGAAGTGGCGATTATATGGGTATGGTAGGATATACAAATGACGGCGCAGGTTTTCCAAGTAAAACCAATAGTTTTTTACAAAACCCATTAGGCTTGTATAATTTAAGTGGCAATGTTAACGAATGGGTGGCAGATATTTATAGGCCTATGAGTAGTATTGATATGGATGATTTTAATCCATATAGAGGCAATAATGTGTTAGATGGTGACGATGCAAACTCATCAAGCTATGAAACTGGCACCAATACAATGATCTCTAATAAGTCAAGAGTGTATAAAGGAGGAAGTTGGAAAGACCGTCCGTATTGGTTAAACCCAGGAACTAGAAGGTACTTAGACCAGGATCAATGTAGCAGTACGATTGGTTTTAGATGTGCTGTTTCAGCTTTTGGAATGGATACCCCAGATTCTAAAGAAGATAAGCCAAATTTGTGGCAGAAAATCAAAAATATCTTTTAATGAATTTACGCATAGGTTCAGGTATTGATTTTCATCAATTGGTAGAAGGTAGAGATTTATGGATTGGGGGGATTCTTATTCCACACCACAAAGGCGCATTAGGACACAGTGATGCGGATGTTTTATTACATGCTATTTGCGATGCACTATTAGGTGCATTGAGTTTAGGTGATATAGGTACACATTTCCCTGATACCGACAATGCCTTTAAAAATATTGATAGTAAGATTTTACTGCAAAGAACCTACGATTTAATCACTGCAGAAGGCTATCAAATAGTGAATATAGATGCTACGCTTTGCTTAGAAGCGCCAAAAATTAAACCCTATGTTTTAGCCATGCAAGAATGCATTGCTTCTATTTTACATATTGGCAATAAGGATATTTCTATCAAAGCAACCACAACTGAAACGATGGGTTTTACTGGTAGAGAGGAAGGACTGGTTGCAACAGCAACTTGTTTATTGATGGCAAAAAGCTAAACTCAATTGCTATGAAGCTTGGATCAATCGAAGATTTATATTCTATTTATTGTGCACATCCTTCTGTTGTAACAGATACCAGAAAGCTTAAATCAGGTGATTTATATTTTGCATTAAAAGGCCCTAATTTCAATGGGAATATTTTTGCGATTGCTGCATTAGAAGCAGGCGCAGCTTATGCGATTGTGGATGAGGCGATTGCTGACAGTGACACTTATGAAGAACGCATTATTTTAGTGCAAGATGTTTTAACGACACTGCAGCAATTAGCAAAATACCATCGTCAACAATTTTACATCCCTTTTATCGCCATCACAGGCAGCAACGGAAAGACCACTACAAAAGAGTTAGTATACACCGTTTTAGCAAGCGACTTTAAAACATATACCACCCAAGGAAATTTAAACAACCATATTGGAGTGCCATTGACTTTATTAAGCATCCCTAAAAATGCGGAAATAGCAGTGATCGAAATGGGCGCGAATCACCAGAAAGAAATTGCAAGTTATTGTACCTATACTTTACCAACCCATGGCATGATTACGAATTGTGGTAAAGCGCATTTGGAAGGATTTGGCGGAGTGGAAGGCGTGAAAAAGGGCAAAGGTGAATTGTATGATTTTTTGCGCGATCACAATGGCACAGTATTCATGATGGCAGATTATGACTACTTACAAACCATGTCTCAAGGCATCAATGATATAGTTCTTTATGGACAATTCAACGGACAAATACAAGGTGAAGCAATCGATACAGATGGCATGTTGAAAGTCAAAATCAATAAAGGAATTGATTTAGATACCATACATACAAATTTAGTAGGTAATTATAATTTACCAAATGTACTAGCTGCAGTAACAATAGGTCAGTACTTTAAAGTACCCAATGAAAAGATTAAAACAGCGATTGAAAATTATATCCCAACCAATAGTCGTTCTCAATTAGTAAAGTGGCAAAATAACGAAGTCATTTTAGATGCTTACAATGCAAATCCTTCGAGCATGAAATTAGCAGTTGAGAATTTTGCAAAATTAAATAAAGCGAATAAAGTAGTTTGTATAGGAGGCATGAGAGAACTAGGTGTTGACACTTTAATGGAACATCAAATGCTCATTGATCAGTTGAAGCAAAATAATTGGAGCGAGGTGTTACTTGTTGGCACTGAATTTAAAGATTGCAATCATAACTATCCATATTTTGATTCGGTACAAGCAGCTAAAGCCTGGTTTGATTCAAAACAATTTAGCGGTCATACCATACTCATAAAGGGTTCTAGAGGTATTCAGATGGAGCAATTGATTGCTCCTTAATTATTGCTACCTTTATGGCATGAAAAAAAGCCGCCTGTTCAGCACATTGACCAATAAGTGTCCAAGATGTAGAGAAGGTAAACTGTTCACTAGTTCCAATCCTTACGATCTAGCTAATATTACAAAAATGCATGACCACTGTCCTGTTTGCGGACAGCCAACAGAAATTGAAGTAGGATTTTATTATGGTACGGGTTATGTAAGTTACGCATTGACAGTTGCCTATTTTGTCTCTATGTTTGTTGCATGGAAAGTTTTGATTGGAATGACTTGGGAATTAGAAGACAACAGAATGTTTTATTGGTTAGGCACGACTATATTTTTATTGATTTTACTACAACCTATTTTAATGCGCCTATCTCGTTCTATTTGGCTAGGCTGGTTTGTCTCTTATAATAAGCGTTGGGAAAATGAACCATTGGAATACAATGAAAGGATGGATGAAAAAATGAAAGAGATTTAGTATTTAATCGATCTCTCTGTAACCCTTTATTTTCAATTGTTAAATTTTTATTAAACTAGTTTAATATTTTTTTGTGTTTGATTTAATTACAAAAATTAATTCTAATATTAACTATGGAATGAAATTTATCCATGATCCTCCTGTTTGTTCTTCTAAAATAAATCTTGATTTAAAATATAGTACTATGAAAAAAATAATCACAGGAATGGGGTTCATGCAATTTATTTTAATGATTGTACTTCTATTTTTTATTGTGTCACTTAGTGCTTGTAATCTATCTAAAAATGTATCAATGAAAGAAAGGGGTCTTATAATGGATCAATTAAATGTTTTTAAACCAAGTATTGAAAATCGTCAAAGCGCTGATACGATTAATGAAACGCAATTAACGGGTGATTTTAGATATGATTACCTGCTTAAATAAGAATTTGGTACCAAAGGGGTTATTTCAATTCCCCTAACTGTGGCCGCGGTTAAATAATTGGACGTTGGTAGTTAACGATACTACTTCGGGACATATAAACAGCCGAGTATGCATTTACGAACATGGAACCTTTCAGTAAAGAAAGTAAAAATCCGCTGCATTTACTCCACGGCGATTAATGGGGTTTTAATTTTAATATCAATAACATGAAAAAGTTGAATTTAGTTCAAATGGAAGCTGTCAATGGCGGAGGAATATTTTTCTTTTTATTTGGTTATATGACAGGAGTTCTAGATGGAAAAAAGCATAACACTGAAACTTACTGGATATGGGAAAGTGGATTCTGGAAGAAACACTAAAACTGTTACGGGTGGTTAAAACCACCCGTAATTTTTAAATAATATTAATTATTATAATGAAAAAATTCATATTTATCCTTGTTACATTTATAAGTTCAACTTGTTTTAGTCAAATTAAAATAGTTGATTCTGTTTCTGGAAATCCGGTACAATCTGTTTCCATTCTACTAAATAATGGAATTTTAATTGGAATAACAGATAATGATGGAAAATACGATTTTACTAAAATTTCAAATGAAAATAAAATTACAGATACTACAATAGTAACATTTTCACATATTGGTTATGAAAATTATAGCTGTAAGTTAAAAGATATTCGTTCAGGTATTTACTTGTCTTTAATTCCTAAATTAAATAATTTAATTCCTGTTGTTATAAATTCTAAGGGTTCAAATAATGATTATTTAGTTTTATATGGATACTATAGAAGTTATTCATATAATGAAAAAAAGATATTTGGATTTGCGGATGGTCTAATTGAATATTATATTCCTTTAAATAGTGGAGCTAGAATTGGAAAAAATTATTTGGCAAATAGACTTTATGAAAAAAAATTAGAAAAAGATTTAAAGCAGCGTGGTATAATCACGGTAGGAATGGATGTAAACCCAGGTGTACCATATTTAGAAAAAGAAAATATTCTTAACCAAATTTCTATCCCTTATGAAAAAAATATAATCAATGAATCAAAAACCTTACTCTTAGACAAAAATAATAATGAAATAGGTTTAATAAATTTCGATAAAAATAATAATACTAATAAAATTTCAATCGATTTACTAAAAATTGACACAAATAAAAATCATAATTTTTTAGGAATACGCGTTAAGTATATTATTCAAAATATTGATGAAACATATCAAAATAATAATTTAGTAAATAAAAAAGAAGATTTATTATTGTTTAGATCAAGATATAAAAATAACTATTATTATAAAAATATAGTAATAGAAGATGATTGTTTACAAGAATTTATTGTTTTTGATAAAAGGTATATTTCCAAAAAAGAATACAATGAAATAAGGAAAAATAGTCATTTTAGTTATAGTTCAAATAGCCCACTTTCTTTTAATATTGATTTGATTGATGATAGTTTTAAAAAATACAATATCTCTGACATTCCTTATAATATAAAAAGTCAATTTAATAACACGTTACTTAAGAAATGATAATATCGTATGTGTATTATAAATTACTGTTATATTAAAATGGTAAATCATTATAAAAACTATTCACTAGTACTTCAGCAAGACCAATCCGATTGTGGGGTTGCTTGTTTACTGAGCGTCATAAAGTATTATGGTGGTAATAGCACTGTAGAAAATATTAGGAAATTGTCAGGTACCAATATAACTGGTACTACCTTACTTGGTTTATATCAAGCTGCCGCTTCTCTTGGATTTAAGGCTGAAGGTTGTGAAGCTGATATTGCTGCTCTATATAAACATCCTAGTCCTGTAATTCTGCATGTTTTAATTGAAGAGAAATTAGAACATTATGTAGTTTGTTATGGTACTAAATTAAATGAAAAGAAAGAATTATTATTTATAATCGGAGACCCTGCTAAAGGTATTGTATATTTAAACGAAGTTGAGCTTTCAAGTATTTGGAAGTCTAAGATTTGCCTAACTCTTGAACCTAACGAACGTTTTGTTTTAACTTCTGATATTAAATCAAAGAAAAAAGATTGGATAATTCAATTAATTAAAGAAGATTACCCTTTTTTAGGCATTGCTCTTCTTTTAGGTATTGCAATCGCTACACTTGGTATTATTATGTCACTTTTCTCACAAAGGCTAATTGATGATATTTTACCAAAAAAGAATTTTATAAAGTTAAATTTAGGAATAGCTTTAGTTTTTATGCTTTTAATCATTAAGGAAGGACTTTCTGTATTAAGACAATATTTCTTATTTAGTCAATCAAAGAATTTCAATAATAGGATTATTGGCAATTTTTATTCTAAACTACTTAATCTACCTAAACCATTTTTTGATACCCGTAAAATTGGTGAGTTAACTGCTCGCTTAACTGATACATCAAGAATACAAAGGGTTATTAGTCAATTGGCTGGCAATGTCGTGATTGATTCTTTGGTGGCAATAGTTGTATTTGTAGTACTGTTCAATTACTCTTGGAAAATAGCTTTAGCATCTTTATTCATACTCCCAGTCTATTTCATACTAATTTACAGATTTAACAAAAAGATTATTGATAGTCAAAAGACAATTATGAGTAGCTATGCAATGAGTGAATCCAACTATATATCTACTTTACAAGGCATTGAACCTATCAAAAACTATAATAAACAAGAACTATTCTCTACAAACAATAACTTAATCTATAGTAAGTATCAAGCTGCTGTTTTTTCGTTTGGTAAAATCCAAATTAAACTAGGATTTATTGCTAATAGCTTTGGAGTGATATTCTTACTTGGTGTTTTGCTTTATAATAGCCATCAAGTACTTGCTAATCAGCTGAAGATTGGTGAATTAATGGCAATTCTGGGATTATGCTCTACATTACTTCCAAGTATTGCAAATCTTGCTTTAATATCTATACCGATTAATGAAGCCAAGATAGCATTTGACAGGATGTTTGAGTTTACAGGACTAACCCCAGAATTAGACAAGGATACCATTAATTTATACAAGTTTGAATCACTTAGGCTTGATAATGTACTGTTTAGGTTCGCTGGAAGATCCCCATTATTAAACGATATTTCTTTTGAAGTAAAGAAGGGAGAAGTAATCGCTCTTATGGGTGAAAATGGCTGCGGTAAGAGTACTTTAACTCAAATTATATCTAAAAACTACGAGGTTGAAAGTGGTAAGATGGTTATTAATGAGGATAATCAATTACACAATATTAGTTATGAATCTTGGAGAAGAATAATTGGAATAGTACCTCAACAACCTCATATATTTAATGGAACAGTAATTGAAAATATTTGCTTTGAAGATGCAGCCAAAAACCCCGAAAAAGTAAATCAATTTCTTAAGGAGTATGGATTTTTTGATTTCATTAATTCCTTGCCACAGTCTTACATGACTATTGTTGGAGAAGAAGGAATAAACTTATCAGGTGGTCAAAAACAAATGATTGCGTTAGCAAGGGCATTATATCATAAACCACAACTTCTCATTTTAGATGAAGCTACCGCCTCAATGGATAGAAAATCTGAGCAATTTGTTTTAAACCTATTATGTAAAATCAAAAATGAAATGGGCATTATATTCATTACACACCGCCTTCATGTTCTTAAAAGTTTCTGTGATAGAATTTACATTATTGAAAATGGGACTAACTTGAAAAATGGGACACATGAAACCTTATTGCAATCGGAAAATATTTACAGTAATTACTGGAATGACTTACAAATACAATAACATGAAAAACATGTTAGATTTAAAATAAGATTGATATATCGTGTATTATATGAACCAAAATTGATTTGATTCTTATTTATATAGTATTGTTTAAAATAAATTTTACTAAATTATAATAGAAATTTTTCTATATACCCAATTTCTTAAAATAATTTAAGAAATTTTTGCAATTGAATTTATATCAACAAATCTTCATAATATTATCTATGTCTTGTCCTGAAATAGCTTTACAACAAACTATTCAGCATGACAGAAAAAAGGC
>JBMOFB010000013.1:0-28632 GCA_049314475.1 Sediminibacterium sp. | reverse complement strand
TCTTTTTTGAATTCAACTATTGAAACAAAACGAATTCATTTAACTAATTATACTTGAATTTGATTGCTTTTTAAATTCGTAAATGATACTACTCCCTTTTGAAGTATCCTTCAATGCAACTAGATTTGACAGCACCCCTATTACACCTGCTAATAGCATGCCTAATTTTCCGGATTGTTTGTACTTCTCACTCAATAAACTAACATAAAAACTATCATACCACATTGGTCTTATAGATACAATTTCAAATTGCATTTCATTCAATAAGATAGTCATTGATTTTGGTGAAAAATGGTATAAATGTCTTGGCAAATCATAAGCTGCCCAATATTTTTTATAATATCTTGCATCAAAACTGGTATAATTAGGTACTGCAATGATTAATCTACCATTGTCTTTTAAACTTTTAAAACATTGTTTAAGATAAGGTTTAAGTGCATGTACATGCTCTAGAACATGCCACATTGTGATGACTTCAAATTCGTTTTCAGGTAAATCAAAAATGGCATCTGTAGATTGAAGATGTAATTGGTGAATTTCAAATGCTTTATCTCTTGTTACTGCGTCTGGTTCTAATCCTGTTACTTTCCAAGCTTTTTCTTGCATTGCATGCGCAAAAGCACCAGTACCAGCACCAATATCTAATATATGTCCTTTATGACCTGTAAATAAAGACTGCACCCATTTAGTTTTATCCGCTAATGTTTTAGTTCTAACAAAATGGTACAACTGATTCATCCACCCTTCCTTTGTATCGGTGTGCGATATATACTCATTGAATTTATAGTACTGCCCTATTTCGTCTTGATTTGGAACTGGTGATGTAAATCTAAAACTGCAATGAGTACAATGTAGAATTGAAAAGGGTGTTTGTGTTAATGAAAAATCTTGACTTTCTATTGCTATTTTTACATTGGAATGATTGCATACAGGACAGTTCATACTTTGTTATTTTAAAAGGATTGCAAGTAGAGCGATTGTAGCAATGATTAAAGGTAAAATCCACCAAAATTTTGATTTGGTATTGAAATTGTTTTCTGATTGATTCTCGATTTGAACTTTATCAAAATGAATGGATGTATAGTAATTAGCACTATTATGATTGGATTCAAAGGTATAAGCTGCATTCGAGATTTGCAATTGACCTAAATTACCTAAATCAATTTTATTAGATAAAACTAATTGATTTGTAAAAAAAGCAGCATAATCAATGATAGCTTGTTCGATAGTACAGTCTAAATAGTCAGATAAAAAAATATAAAAAAGTTTACTAGGTTGAGTAGAGGGCGATACATTCAGATCAAACTCAATTTTTTCGATTGGAGGCTGTAATACATCATTTTCATAAAATGCATCTTTTTGATGTAAGTTTAAAAAACCAATCCCTGGTAAAACCAGTTGTCCATGTTCTAAAAAATATTTTTCTAAAATTGGTCGCATCATTATTTTTTAAATTTATATTGTATTCCAGCAATCAATTGAACTCCAAGAGAAGGATAATTAGCCCAACGTTGGTATTGTTGGTTTAATAGATTCTCGCCTTTGCCCCAGAAAGTCCATTTATCAGAAATTGCATATTGCATTCCCGCATTGATTACAAAGGTATTATTTAATTGATAAGCATTTCCTAATCCCACACTTGTTTTAGATCCAGTCCAAAATTGACCGGAAGCGTCTAGTAGAAGATTTTTATTAAAAACCCAATTTAACTGTGAATTAAATTCAAAAGGTAGGATACCCCAAGCCTGTGTATTTTCTCGAATTAGATTAAATTGAATGTATTTAAAATGGTTCTTCCATAATAATTGATCACTAAATTGATACCTAAGATTACCTTGCAATTCAATAGCAACAGCCCTTTTTTCAAAGAGAACATCAAATTTTAGACCTTCCTGAATAGGATTGTTCAAAGATGTTGCTTGATTGAAAAATGGAAGTTCCCTGTAATCATTTAAAGCCATGTTGAACCCATAATTTAATCGTTTATTTACAGTTACATCCACTGTAAAATATTTTTTGTCAATCGAACTTATTGGTAATTCATTAGGAGCTGAAATCCAATGATTTTGACCCATTAATTGAATTAATTGATTGTTTAACACATTAGTTTGCCAACCTGCATTTAGGTTAATATTGGTATCTTTTAATTGTTTTGAGAATTGAACTTTTGGATATACAGTGAAATCACCATTTGCAATAGTTGGTCTTATACCAATATCAAGTCTATATTTTGATTTTTGTATTTCAATAGATGGATCAAACTGTATAATTGAATTTTGACTGGATTTGTTATTAGTTGGATTGTATTGGTTGAAGCTAACATTTAAATCGGCGTGCAATTTAGTGTTGCCATTTAGTTTATATACTATTGGGTTGAATAAATCAACCGCTAAGTTATTCGCTTGATCCTTTAAATTACTCAGATTCAATTTTAATGTGGACGTATAATTAAACGGTTTATTTGAAACTTGTTTATTGACAAGTGAAAAATTAGCACCAATAACTATTAATCTTTGTTCAAAATTTTTAATTGGTAAAATTGTAGAATCTGGTACTAAGCCATATCGATATCTATTAGACTGATTAAAGTAGAATTGATTATGTAAAGCCTTATTTTTATTAAATATTAAAGCATGATTATAATTGATTCCAACTGAATTCCATTTTTGTAAAGGATGCTCCCCTGCAATAGATTCGTTTAAAACATGTAGATGATGTTGTTGCGTTTTTAAGTCTACATAACTGCCTTCTAGTTGAATCAATTGATTAAAATAATTACCCATTCCAACTTTAAGATTGAGAGATTGTTTCATCTTCAACAAAGAATCAATTTTGATTGCCCTTGGGACTAAAGCAATTGGTTGATATTGAAAACTCAAATTTTGACTTGGCACCATATAAGTCAATGACAATGAACTTGTATCTACGATGGCTGTTGCATTGACAAATCCAATTTTAGCAACATTTTTTAATTGAGGCTTAAAAGCTGAAATAATGGTGACCACTTTTTCTGGGATAGAATCTAATGAATTCTTTTTCTGAGCAATGGCCATATTGCTAAAACATATTAAAGCAATGGTGAATAAAACTAATCTTATAATTGATTTCATCATGTTATTGAGCTTTAATTGTTTCATTGATTGCTTTAAGTTTATCCGAAGCAATTTGTTGTAAGGATGGAATACTAGCGTTTTCTGCAATACTCTTATAAGTAGCAATGGCATTAAATGTATCATTTTGTGCTAAATAAATATCACCTAATAATAGGTAAGTTTTAGTTACCCAAAATTCGTAAGCGGCTTGTTTTTTTATAACTTCAAATGCGGTTAGTTCAGCTAGGTTGTATTTTTGCTGGTTGAAATAAATAAAAGCTTTAAGATAGTGTGCCTCTGCTGTAAACATTGAGCTATTAGACTTTAAAACAGTATTTAAAATTTGTAACGCATTTGTTGTGTCTTGCTGTAAAATTGTTTGATGGTATAAAGCCATATTCGCCATTAAAATATCATCTGAAGCACTATTCTTTTCTGCTAAAATTAGCTGTGCAGTTTTTGATGCTTCTACCCAATTTTCGACTTTATATTGACATCGTAATAATCCTTTAATAGCTTCATTTTTTTGCTCTTGTTGTGTGGCATATTCCAAAACAATCTTAAAATACTGTTCAGCACCAACATAATCTTTTAAATTAAAGTAATGCAATCTTGCTGCGACAATAGCTGCTCTTTCGACAAATGGATTTGGTGCTTTTTGTGCTATTTTACCAAAATAAACAGCAGCTGTATCATATTCTTCCTTAGAATAGGCCATTTCTGCTAAAAAATTCATTGCATTCAACTGGTATCTACCTTCTGGATAAAGTGCTAAATACTTCTTAAATGCAATGACTGAATTGGTTAATTTATTGTCTTCATATTGTATGATAGCTGCCTTATAAATTAAAGAATCTTGCTCATTATAAGACAATGGTTTACCAAAATCATTCATAAATTGAACATAAGCCTCTGGTTGTTGTTCTTCTACATAAATGTTACGAATGTATTCAATTGCATTGTTTGTTTCTTCTGCATTTGGATAGGCACTAAATAATGATTTAAAATTTTGTAACGCTTCTTGATTTTGATTTAAATTAAAGTAAACAATACCTAATTTATAAAAAGCCAATGGGTAAAACTCAGAGGCCTTATCATCTGTCAACACTTTTGATAAAGGAGTAATAGCCTCTTTAAATTGTTCCTTGCTTGTATAAGTATCCGCTAATTCCATTCTAGCATCACTTAAATAAACTGATTGACTATAGTCCTTATCATAGTTCAATAAAATTTTAAGCTTTTCTTTATTTAAACCAAGTGCTCCATAAATGATGGCCTTTTGCAAATTGGCATAATCTTCAAAGTTCCAACCTAAATCAATGATTTTTTGATACGATTTTAATGCTTGTTTATATTGTTTTGTCATAAATTGACAATCTGATAAACGCACTAAAGCATCTTTTTGATAAGCAGATGATTCGGTATAAGGATTAAAATCAGCGGCTATAGTAAATGATTGTAAGGCTTTTGAATAGTTGTTGTTTTTTAAGTAACAATACCCTAAAGTATAATAGGCATGATTTTTAGTAATTTCTCCAATTTCAATTGGATCTGAAATGTATTTTTCTAAGTGTTCAATAGCTTCATCTATTCTAGCCATTTTATACGCAAGCTCCCCTATCCAAAAATGTGTTTGTGCTAAAACATGATTGTTATAAGGTAGATTTTTAACTTGATTTAAAAGCTCATATGCTTTTTCATTTTGGCCATCGTTGATTGAAAGCGCTGCTTTTCCATATAAGATATTTGGATATAATTTTAGGAGTGCTTCATTTAAAGTATCCATCTTTTGGTACGCCTCATAGGCCTGATTAAAATCATTGCTATAGGCCAAGGCTGTTACATATAAACTTTTAGATTCATTAAAAAATAGACTATTTGGATATAAAAGTTTGAATTTTTCGATCGATTGTAAACCAGCACTATACTCTTTTAATTCAATGGATAACTTTGCGTAGTTAAATAAGGCGATTTCTTTTTGAGCTAAATTTTGACTTTTTGTAGCACAAAGTAAAAAGGCATTCTTAGCCCCAAGTTTATTGTTGACTTTTAAATAGGATGTGGCCAATAAATACATACTATTTTGTCCTAATGAATCCTCAACGTTTGCTAATTGTTTAAATCCTTGAATGGCTTGGTTCCATTGTTGTGATTGAAAATAACAAAACGATAATTGGTATAAATCTTGTGCTGCTACTTGTTTTTGTGATTGTACAAAATTTGCTAAATAAGGCAACGCTTTTTCATACTGTTTTTGTTCAAATAATAAATGCCCCATTAATTGAGTTAACTGGTCATTGTAATACTGCCCTTTTAATAAAAGTGCTTGTTCGGTATTTTTAAGCGCTGCATCTACATCCCCTAAAAAATAATACAATTGACTAATATAAAATGGTGTTAAAGTTTTATAGGCATTACTTTGCTCAGCTATTTTGAAACATTTTAAAGCCAATTGAAAATCCTTTTTTTGCAAAGCAACAAACCCTGCGTAATAATTTGCATCGGTATAGTATGGACTTGTTTGTACTTGTCTAATACTTAATAAATATCCAGTAGATTCGTCCCAATCTCCTTTTTTGAAATATAAATAACCCAATTGAAACTGCATTAATGCGAGTTCGTTATTTTCAAGATCATCAATGCTTATATTTTTATATGCTTTGATAGCCGCATCAATCTGTTGTTTTCTGAAAAAATATTTTGCCAGTTCAAAATTCAATCTTGAATGGTATATTTTATTGGTATTATTTGTTAACCAATTTTGGGCAAGTGGTATTGCATTTGCTTGATCCAATGCAACAGATAAAACATGATAATGAAAAGCAATATCAATATCAGTTGGTTCAAAAAAATGTGCTGATTGTATTGTTTGATAGGCCGATAAACTATCCCCTTGTTGAAGGGATTTTAATCCATTTTGGTACAATTGACTAAGTGGTGCATCAAGTTTCATTAATTGACTGGATGCTGGAGTCCACAATAGCAGTGAGCAGGATAAAAGCAATAAATTTGCACTTGCTTTTGAGGTGGTTTTTAACATAGGAGCCGGTGTTTAGGATAGTCTTATAAAATTACACTATGATTATAAAACGCTTCGTTAAATAACCTTATTGTGGAAAAACAGATACAATCCTTAAATTTGTTAACAAATGCAATAAATATGTATGAACATTCGACAACAGTAAGGGTTAGATATGCCGAAACAGACAGGATGGATGTGGTCTATTATGGGAATTATGCCATGTATTTTGAGATTGGACGTGTAGAAGCCATCCGTCATTTAGGGGTATCCTATAAAGACATTGAGGATATGGGCATTATACTACCTGTCGTTGAACTAAATATTAAGTATTTAAGACCAGCTAAATATGATGACCTAATCACCATCAAAAGTCAGATTAAAACCTTACCTACCGACCATAAAATTGTGTTCGACCAAGAAGTATACAATGAAGCTGGTAAGCTTTTAACCATCGGCCAGGTTAAGCTTTATTTTATGGATGCATCCATGAACAATAAAACAAAAATGCCCGAAAGTATGATGGAAAAACTCAGTGTGTATTTTAGTTAAACCGTCTTTTTTGGATTTACTTTGCAATCAAATTGAAGGATTTATGACGGATCAAATTCAAGCTACGATTATCACAATTGGGGACGAATTATTAATAGGACAAGTGATTGATACCAATAGTGCTTTTATCGCCCAAAAATTAAACAGTATAGGTGTGAGCGTGCATCAAAGAATAGCTGTTGGAGACGACACTCAATCCATCACAAATGCATTAGATACAGCCATTCAAAAAAGCCAAATAGTCATTATTACAGGAGGATTAGGGCCTACCGCAGATGATATTACTAAGCCTTTATTGAACAGTTATTTTGGTGGTAAAATGATTGTAGATCAACCTTCCTTAGATCATATCACCTATATTTTTGAACAGATCCACAAAAGACCAATGATTGAACGCAATCGTAAACAAGCCGAAGTGCCAGATGTTTGTGAGGTCTTGTTCAATCAATCAGGAACAGCACCCGGTATGCTTTTTAAGAAAAATGAAAGCTTTATCTTTTCGTTACCAGGTGTTCCATTCGAAATGCAATGGTTAATCAATGAAAAAGTAATTCCAATTATACTTGACAGCTTTAATTTAGGCGTGATTGCACATAGAACACTTTTAACTGCCGGAGTTGGAGAATCATTTTTAGCAGAATCCATCCAAGCTTTTGAAACCAATCTTCCAGAAACAATCAAATTGGCCTATTTACCTTCCTATGGTATGGTAAGGTTAAGATTGACTGGAAGAAGTAATGATGCGGCAAGTCTAAATAGCCAATTAGACAATTTATTTGAAACATTAAAGGAGTATGTTAAAGAGCACTTAGTTTCTGATAAAGATGCGCCTTTGGAAATGGTTGTTGGAAGTCTTTTGAAAGCGCATAATCAAACGGTATCCACTGCAGAAAGTTGCACTGGAGGGTATATTGGACATCTTTTATCCAAACATGCAGGCTCTTCCTCCTTTTTCACAGGCAGTATAGTGAGTTATGATAATCGAATAAAGACTGAATTTTTGGATGTCCCCACAAGTATATTACAAACTGTTGGTGCCGTTAGCAAAGAGGCTGTTGAACAAATGGCAGTAGCCATTAGAACCAAAATGAAGACAGATTATGGCATTTCCGTGAGTGGAATCATGGGGCCATCAGGCCAAACCGATGAAAAACCACTTGGAATGGTTTGGATTGGGGTTGCTAGCAAAGAAAAAGTGGTATCTAAAGTCTTTTACCTTCGTTTTGATCGTCAGAAAAATATTGAAGTCACAGCCAACCAAGCCATAAATTTACTTAGGTTACTCATAATCAATAAGATTTAGTCTTATTTTTGCTAAAATTATTCCCTATGTCTGTAGTTGATTTGATTTTGCCAAAATTGGGTGAAAGTATCATGGAAGCAACCATTCTAAAATGGCACAAAGCTGTTGGAGATACAATTCAATTAGATGAAACTATACTAGATATTGCTACTGATAAAGTAGATAGCGAAATCCCATCTACAACTGCTGGAACAATCATAGAAATATTATTTGAAGTGAATGCTGTGGTGCCTATTGGTACCGTAATTGCTAGAATACAAACAAGCGGTAGTATTGTACCACCTATTAAAACTGAAACAATTCAACAGCAAGCAATCACTGAGCCTGTTTTAGTTGCTCAAATAATTGAAGAAGTGCCTTTTACACCTAATGCCTCAAATTTAGTTACATCTCAAACTGAAACAAATCAAGATGGGACAAATGAGGCAAAATTCTTTTCTCCATTGGTTTTAAATATTGCACAGAATGAGGGCGTTGGATTCAATGAATTACAGCAAATACAGGGTACGGGAAGTCAAGGTAGAGTATCTAAAAAAGATATTTTAAATTATGTGAGTCAGAAAAAAGCTGGAAATATTCAACCAAGTTTTGTTCACCAAGCAACTACTTCTCCAATTGAACCAATCATAGCATCCGCTCCTGCTAATACCGTAGTTCCTGCTTCTTCACAAAGTACAACTGCATCTAGTTCCAATGCTTTCCCTCCTACTGATTATGGATTTAGTACATCCAATCATGCAGGAAAGTTCGCAAATCCAGACGAAGTGATTGTGAATGGGCATACAGAAATTATCGAAATGGATCGTATGCGTAAGCTCATTGCAAAGCATATGGTTGAAAGTGTACAAACTAGTCCTCATGTGACTTCTTTTGTAGAGGCTGACGTAACTAATATGGTGGTATGGAGAGAGAAAGTGAAACAACTTTTTGAAAAAAAAGAAGGTACTAAATTAACTTTTACACCAATGTTCATGGAGTGTATTGCAAAAGTTTTAGAGCAATTCCCATACATTAATTGTAGTTTACAAGGAGACAATATTATTTTAAAGAAAGACATCAATATTGGTATGGCGACTGCCCTGCCTTCTGGCAATTTGATTGTTCCAGTGATTAAAGGCGCGAACCAATTAAGTATAGTTGGATTGAGTAAGGCTGTTAACAATTTAGCAAATGCTGCAAGAAACAATCAATTAAGACCTCAAGACACGCAAGGAGGTACATTCACCGTAACCAATGTGGGCACGTTTGGATCTATTATGGGTACACCTATTATTGCACAACCACAAGTTGCAATACTAGCATTGGGTGCCATTAAAAAACGTCCAGTAGTGATAGAGACACCAGCTGGTGATGCAATACTAGTTCGTCATATGATGTATTTATCTATGAGCTATGATCATAGAATTGTAGATGGCGCAATGGGTTCTACTTTCTTATCTGCTGTAGCGAAAGCATTTGAACAATGGGATCCTAACAGACAATGGTTTCAATATGTTTAATGATACTGTTTCCTATAAAAAATAAAGCCCCAAATTGGGGCTTTATTTTTTTGTAATTAGTAGGTATTAAAATCATGTGTGTATTATAAACCTAATCCTAAATCTCTTCCCTTCATAATTGCTGGGACGCCTTTAGACATCCATATTGGCATTGGTGCACCTTTCAAATAATGATCAAAAAACTGTTGCTCTCTTATTTGAATGTCCTTTCTATTTTTTCTTTCTACTAAGTTGTGTGCTTCATTATTGTATACCAGCATCCAAATAGGTTTTGATAATCTACGCATTGCAGTGAACATTTCAATCCCTTGATACCAAGGCACAGCATCATCTGCATCGTTACTCATAATTACAATTGGTGTTTTTACTTTATTCAATTCAAACAAAGGGGAATTTTTAATGTATAGGTCTGGACGCTCCCATAAATTTGCACCAATTCTACTTTGTGTTTTTTCGTATTGAAATTGTCTGTTAATTCCAGCGCCCCAACGAATACCCCCATAGGCACTGGTCATGTTAACAACTGGCGCACCCGCCCATGCAGCAGCATATAAATTGGTTTTTGTAATAAGATATGCAATTTGATATCCACCCCAACTTTGACCTTGCAGTCCTATTCTTGTGCTATCAATAAAACCTTTTTGTACCATTGCTCTAGTGCCACTAACAATATAATCATATGCACCCTGACCAGGATATCCTTTCTTATACCAAATATCTGGAACAAATACCACATAGCCACGACTTACAAAGAATGGAATATTCAATCTAGAAGGCGTTGGTGATGGAGGTAAGTAATTGTGCAGCGTTTGATTGTTTCTTTCATAAAAGTAAACAATCATTGGGTACTTCTTTTTAGCATCAAAATCTTCTGGCAAGTATAAAATACCTTCTGCAGTTCTCCCTGTATAGGCTTTCCATTTAACCAATTGAGATTGCATCCAATTGTAATTGGCTTGTTGTGGATTAATAGAAGTCAATGCATTTGGTGTTTGCTTTTGTTGAGTAAGTGTATAAGGAAAAATATTTGCAGCAGTTTTTTCATCTTCTTGCATTACAATGAATTGATTTGATTTTTTTGAACCAACAATTGTCGTAAAATGCATTGGTTGTTCTGTTATGGTAAATAAATTTTTATTACCCATATCTAAAATTGCAATGCCTTCGGATTTATTAATTTCACTGTAAACTTTTAATAAAATTTGATCCTTAAAACCAATGAATTTCTTATCGGCATCTATGTTTACAAAACGATACTCTTTTTTAGATTCACGTCCCTTAGTTAGTAGCTGAGAAGCTTTTAAACCAGTGGCATCTACCATCCAAAGATCATAGCGATCATACAGGATAAAACTTTTATGATCCTCCATCCACATAGCAATACCGTATGCATTAGGTTCATCAGGCACGTCATTGTCCTCGTCATATAATGGGAATTGAATATCTTTTGCAATTTGTTTGGTCTGCAATGTTGTTGTATTGTAAGACTTAAATTGTTTTGCTATTTCATCATAAAAAATAATCAAACTGCCGTCATATGAAGGTGTAATGAGACTACCTTTTAAACCTTTTTGAATTAACTGCCTTTGACCTGTAGTGGTATTCAATGTATATAAATCTCTTTTTCCATAGCCTTCCCATTGACTAGCAATGGTATAATTTGAGTCAATGGTAGCAATCGCCACTTGGCCATCACCTTCCATCGTCATTTGAATTTGACGGTCATTGATTTTTCCTAAATAAGTAAATTGATTCAATGAAGGTCTGTAGATGATTCCCTCTGTACTTTTTAAACTTGCTTCAAGGCTTTTTAATTGAGTGGATTGAAGATTGGCATCATTGTAGTTCCAAATGTCCAAGCTAACTCTATCAAATTCTGGTAAACTAGTATCTTTTACTGGCAAGATGGGTTGAACACCAAAACTAAATGCAGCACCAGACTTACTAAAATTAATTTTTTTATCACCACCAACCGTGTATAAACTAGGCATAACATTAGCTGCTCTATTAAAAATAAATTGAGCCGAATCCATTTCGTGCTTGTAATATGCAAGGTGATAGTTTTTTTGCAAAGCTTTATCTGTGCTATCTCTTTCGACTAAATAGGCCAATTGTTTTCCTTGTTCATCCCAAGTAAAATTTGTTGCAGCATAAAATTGACTGTTAATTGTTTTAATCATTGTATCTGCAATAGATACCAATCCTATTTTTGCATCTTTTTGTTTGGTCTTCACTTGATAAAACATTAAACCTTCACCTTTTGGATGAATGGCATAATCTCCAATATTATTAAAAACCCTTTCTTGTCCAGTATTTAAATCTCTAAAATAAAGCGGTGCGCCTTCTTTTTTGGTATCCGTTTTTGGGTCATTTAAAAA
Organism: Sediminibacterium sp.; assembly: GCA_049314475.1. Lineage (GTDB taxonomy): Bacteria > Bacteroidota > Bacteroidia > Chitinophagales > Chitinophagaceae > Sediminibacterium. The sequence goes on along the minus strand of JBMOFB010000013.1, from coordinate 16,789 downwards.
AGCGATGACATCATTGCCAAATTCAGGTATTTGAAAACTTTTTACAGCAGGGATTTTAGTTAAATTTCCGGTAGATAATGTTACAATCAACAAACTATCTTTAGGCATTTCTTCTGGCTTCTTCTTTCCAATTTTAGCTTGTCTAGTTTCATTGAATGTGGGTTTAATTTTAGCAATCAAAAAACGATTGTTTTCTGTAAATTTTGACTGTGTACCACGATCAATGGTGAATACTTGATTTGTTTTAAGTTGTTTAATGTACAATATCCCATCTCCTTCCTGTGGGACAACTGTATAAGACATCCAATTTCCATCATTGGATAAGATAACATCTTTAATAGACTGCCATTGGTCATATACGGAATGATCTAATGGTTTTTTTTGAGCTTGAGCTGCAATAGATAATAATAATAAACAAGAGCAAATAAAACGTTTCATATATTTTGAATTGAATAACTAATTTACGATAAATTTTATACTAAATAGCAAGCTATTTAAGACAAATAAGTACATTAAATAGACTATTAATTGGCTTTTTGCTGACGCAAAACACGAAACATTTGAAGCAAGACTGAGATAGCAATTAAGAGCATTCCAATATAGAATCCCATACCCATTTGTTTATGCTCTTGAAACAAGACTATAGCGATTATAATTCCATAAACTGGTTCCAGATTCAAAGATACATTTAAGGTAAAAGCGCTGATTCTTTTGAGGGCGTTGAGCATTAAATAATTGGCTAAAACAGTACATACCAAGGATAAAATAATGAGCCAAAACCAATCACGCTGTGTTGGTATAACAAAAACATTGTGTTGATAACCGTTGATACATAGAATAACGATAGTAAGAAAGCCAAATCCCCCAAGCATCTCAAAGGTTTGGATGGTCTGAGTGGAATATTGTACCGTTAATCTTTTATTGATGATGGTAAATATGGAAGCAAAAAATGCGGATACCAATCCAACCAAAATACCTGTTCTAAAATGAATGTCAAATTGAAAAATACATAAAATACCAATTAAGCTAAGGAGACCTACTAAAATATCATTCCAAATCATTTTTGTTTTAAAAAAGAATGGTTCAAGTACTGCAGTAAAAATACCCACACTAGAAATGCATACCAATGCAACAGATACATTGGCCAACTTAATACTACCATAAAAACAAACCCAATGAATTGCAATGAGTACACCAATTAACATTAATTTCCCTTTTTCCTTTAATGAAACTTTAATTGGTTCTTGATAAAATAAATAGATTGGAAACAAGGCTATCACTGTCAATAACATTCTATAAAAGACCAGGTATAATCCGTTTAATTGAATCAAATTACCAATTGGAGCTGTCAATCCAGCTAAAAAAACAAATAGATGTAATTGAATTAGAGATCGCTTAAAGCTGCTCACGCTTGATATGTTTGATAAAATGCCCAGTGAAAGATTGCCATTGCATGCTTATAACTCCGAGAACAGCTTCTTTAATGATACCTTTTGACATTTTGCTTATACCTATTTTTCTGTCAATAAAAGTAATTGGTACTTCTTTTAATTTGAAACCTAAACGCCATGAAGCAAATTTCATTTCAATTTGGAAAGCGTATCCTATGAAACGAATATGATCTAATTGCATAGCGGCTAACACTTTGTTTTTATAACAAATAAACCCTGCAGTAGGGTCTTTCACAGGCATCCCTGTAATAATTCTGGTATAAAGAGAGCCACCTTTTGAATAGATCAATCTATCTAATGGCCAATTTTCTGTAGCCCCACCCTTTACGTACCTGCTTCCAATAGCCACATCTGCACCGTTATCACATGCAGCCAATAACTTATCTAGGTCTAAAGGATTGTGAGAGAAATCGGCATCCATCTCAAAAATATAGTCATATTGGTTATCTAAAGCCCATTTAAAACCGTGTATATAAGCAGTGCCTAAGCCAAGTTTCCCAGTTCTTTCCTGAATAAAAATTTTATCAGGATGCGCTTGCATCAATTCTTTTACAATATTGGCTGTGCCATCCGGAGATCCATCATCCACCACTAAAACATGATATTGATTACCAAGGGCAATGACTGCATGAATGATTGCTGCAATATTTTCCTTTTCATTGTAGGTTGGTATGATGACAATTTTCTTCAATTTCTGTTGGGGGATAAGGTAATGTATGGATTATTTATAAGATATAAATATAATTATTTAATCAATATGGTTCTATTTAAAATCTCTGTTAGCTTCTGTTTGGTGTGTAAAGCAAAATCTCCCTTCATCATCCAGTCGTAATACTGTGGCTCCTCTTTTAAAACCTGGGTAACTGGCTTGCCTTTATGCTTGCCAAAATTAAAAACCTCAACCCCATTTTCCATCACAAAGCGGCGTGCGAAATCTACAATTTGATCCTCCCCTGTAAATTTCACTATTGATTCCACGGTATTTCCAATGACAGGATAACGCTCTAATTGTGCCTCTAAAACCTCCCATGTAGCTGTAGCATCCGCTTCCGCAGTATGGGCATCTTCTAAACTTTTATTGCAATAAAACTTATAAGCAGCTGTTAAAGTTCTTTGCTCCATCATATGAAACACTTTCTGCACATCCAATAACTTTCTATTTTCAATATCAACCGCAATGCCTGCTCTTAAGAATTCCTCATTTAACATAGGAATATCAAATCGATTGCTATTATAACCTGCTAAATCGGCCCCTTCTAAGAATTGCTTAATCTCATTGGCAACTTGCTTAAAAGTGGGTGCATCTTTAACCATTTCATCGGTAATACCATGGACTGCAGTTGTAACTGCAGGGATAGGGATTTCTGGATGGATCAATTTACGTTTGACTGTTTTTGAACCATCAGGCATAATTTTAACAATGGCAATTTCAACAATTTTATCGGTGCTGACATTAACACCAGTGGTTTCTAAATCGATGAAACAAATTGGTTGGGAAAGTTGTAAAAGCATAATTTAAATTATAAACCGAAGTTAATCAATCTACTATACTAATTAACAGATTCAGGAGAAAATACTTCAAAAGATTTACGTAATTTTATGGCCTAAATTACCATTCATGAATTGGAATTCAATCAACAGTCTCAATCAATTAGAACAAATTAAAGCAGCTTCATTTAATACCCCTCAAGTCATCTTTAAGCATAGTACCACATGTAGTATTAGTAGAATGGCATTGGATAGATTTGAACGCGCTACAGCACCAGAGCATGTAGATTTTCATTATTTAGACCTATTAAATCATAGACCAATTTCAAATGAAATAGCCACTTTTTTTCAAGTCCACCACGAATCACCTCAAGTGATCTTAATAAAAAATGGAGAATGCATCTATGATGAAAGCCATTATGGTATCATGATGGATGAACTTATATCCTTTCTATAATCATAGCACTAGCACCTCCACCTCCATTACAAATTGCTGCAGCACCGTATTTTGCTTGATTGTCTTGTAAAATATGTGTAAGGGTGACAATGATTCTTGCACCACTACAACCTAATGGATGACCAAGTGATACAGCTCCACCTCTTGTATTTACTTTTGAAGCATCTAGTTTTAAAATAGTTGTATTGACAATTCCAACAACGGAAAACGCTTCATTGAATTCAAAAAAGTCAATCTCATCCGAAGTTAGATTCGCTTTTTTTAATGCCTTTGGTAGGGCCAAAGAAGGTGCAGTTGTAAAATATTTAGGATCATGCTCTGCATCTGCATAACTTGTAATTTTAGCTAGTGGCTTTAGACCTAGCGCGTTCATCTTCTCACCACTCATTAAAATAAGGGCAGCTGCACCATCATTCATGGTACTGGCATTCGCTGCTGTGACGGTTCCATCCTTCGAAAAGGCAGGATTCAGACTTGCAATTTTATCAAATTTAACATTAAACGGTTCTTCGTCTTTATCAATTGAGATAGGATCGCCTTTTCTTTGAGGAATTAAAACAGGAACAATTTCATTTACAAATAATCCTTTTTCAATTGAAGCCTGAGACTTTGTATAGCTAGCAATGGCAAATGCATCTTGGTCAGCTCTTGTAATATTGTTTTCTGATGCACATAAATCTGCAAAATTACCCATCGCTACTTGATCATACACATCCACCAGGCCATCTTTAGCCAATCCATCTAACATGGTGGTATCACCATATTTGTTTCCCCAACGTTGTTGCATATTATAGAAAGGCACATTGCTCATACTTTCCATTCCACCAGCGACAACAATATCCGCATCTCCTAATAGAATATTTTGAGCAGCCATTGCGATAGATTTCATACCACTAGCACAAACTTTATTGATGGTTGTGCATATTACCTTGTCAGGTAAGCCAGCTAATTTAGCTGCTTGTCTGGCTGGTGCTTGACCTAAACCGGCTTGAATTACAGCGCCCATATACACTTCGTCCACTAAGTTAACATCCAATTGAATTTTATCCAACGCACCCTTTATTGCAACAGCACCTAATTGTGTTGCTGTGCAATTTTTTAAAGCGCCACCAAAAGATCCAATTGGGGTTCTAACTGCGGCTACAATAAAGACTTCTTTAGACATAAAATAATTATTAAAAGTAAATAAATTTGGTTTTAAATATTTTGTTTTAAACTTATGAAGACGTAGGAGCTACTGAAGTTGCTGGTTTTTCTACCACTTCTGGAATCAATCGTATTCCTTCATCTTCAATTGTTATTTTTTTTGCTTTATATAAGATCCCCACATTCATTTTAAATGCTTTTTTGCTAATACCAAAAAATGCATAAATGTCTTCGGGTGAAGATTTATCATGATAAGGTAGAAAACCCTTGTGTAATTTTAATAATTGAATCAATTTAACTTGATCATCATCTAATTTCTCTACGCCTTGCTTCCCTATACCAATATCTAATTTATTATCTTCTCTAATTTTTTTTACAAATCCTTCTTCAATCATTTGACCAATATGTAAATGGGTGAAAACTTCGTTTTTATACACCAGTCCTTGATGCACTTGATTCACAATCACCACATACCCAATATCACTCTCGCGGTAAACTTGTAATTTTACTTTTTCTCCTTCTTTTACAGTTAGGATATCATTGCTAATTTGATTGTCAATTTTTTCTGTAGCTGCAACTCTACCAGTTTGTTTGTCTACATATAATTTAACTAAATATTTACCTCCCAAACGCATACTTGACAACTGTTGAGACACAGGAACAAATAAATCCTTCATTAAGCCCCAATCCAAGAAGGCACCTTGATTTGTTAAAGCAACTACTTTTAAGGCAGCAATATCTCCAACAACTGCGAATGGTTCTTGTGTAGTTGCAATTAATCTATTGTCAGAGTCATGGTATACAAAAACACTGATGGTGTCATCCACTTGTAAACCAGAAGGCACAAATCGTTTGGGTAACAAAATACCTTCGGCACCATCATCCATATAAAAGCCAAAATCCACCTTTCGGTCTACACGCATTAAATTGAATTGACCTACATTGATGGTTGACATGGTAATTAAATTTTTATAAAATTAGAACAATTCTGGTTGTTCGTCGTTAGGATCTTTGATGACTACTTTAGTTTCCCATTCCATTTCGATTGTTTTACTAAAATCAACCAATTTAGTGCCTACTGCCTTAGAGCCCATCACATCTACCATTTTACTCACTTTAAACTTAGCTTTTCTTACTTGTGTGCCTTTACCTGATACTACCACCAAAACAGGTTCAATATGAGTGGAAACTGCTGAAACATAATTGCCATTACCTTCTTTAATAAAAGAAAATGGCGTTTTTAAGGTGGAGGTTTCAATTTTAAAGCGCTTGATATTGAATTGTAATTTTTCTTTATCTAAATACACTGCAGTAATGACTTTTAATGGATTGAATTTCTCCACTAAAATGACTTTCTCCGGATCAAATCTTTGTGTCAATTCAGTATCTGTCACTTCGTAGTTACCCTCTTTATCAATGACAATGATTTTTTCATCTTCAAAAGTACCTAAGTAAAGTCCCTTCTCATCTGTATTCAATCTCCCAAACTTGTCATCAAACCATAATTTTCTGCCCAACAAAGTGCTCTTACCCGCCTCTTTTAACTTAACTGCTTTAACAGGATACTTTGTGACTTGGTTACCAACACTGGATCTTCCCTTGACTTCTAATGTTTCAAAAAAGAATTCAAATTCTTTAATTCTAGCACTACAGTTTGGGCTCAAAACTATTTTTACTGACTCAGCTTCTCCATTCGCATTGATAGAAAGATAATGTACTTTAGACTTCTCTAAATTTTTTGCTAAAACATACTCTTTATCTCTTGTGATGCCTGTGACATTAAAACGTTTTGCATAACTCACATTTGTTGCGCCATCTACATAAATCATGTTGTAAGTGGTACGCTCATCATTTTTTTGGAATACAGCAGCGTGAAGGATATCTTTTCCAATAAATATCTTATCCGATACTTTGACCACTTTCATGGTACCGCCTTTGGTAAATGCAATGATATCGTCATAGTCGGTACAGTCACATAGGAATTCATCTTTTTTTAAGCTTGTTCCTATAAAACCTTCTGCTCTGTTGATGTACAGTTTCGTATTTGCAATTGCAACCTGCTTTACTTGAATGGTGTCAAACTCTTTAAGTTCTGTTTTACGCTCTTTGCCTTTGCCGTATTTCTTTTGTAAATTCTCGTAATAACTTACAGCATAATCTACTAAATTTTCGAGGTTATTTTTCACTTCCTTGATCTCTGCCTCGATTGATTTAATTTGAGCAATTAAATCTTCAATATCTAATTTATAAATTCTTCTTACCGGTTTATCTGTTAATTTCAATAAATCTGTACGCTCAATCGGCTTTTTGAATTTCTTTTTAAATGGTTCAAATGCTTTATCAATAGCATCAATCACTTTTTCCCAATCAAGGTGTTTTTTCTCTAGCTCTTGATAGATTTTTTCTTCGAAGAATATTTTTTCTAAACTCGTGAAATGCCATTTATCTAATAACTCTTGTAAATGAATTTCTAATTCTGCTTTTAATAATGCCTTTGTATGGTCTACTGAATATTTTAATAAATCACTGGCTCCTAAAAATTGTGGACGTTGATTCACAATCACACAGGCATTAGGCGATAAACTAATTTCACAATCTGTAAAAGCATACAATGCATCAATGGTAATATCTGGTGAGATACCAGCCGCTAAGTCAATCTGAATTTCCACTTGAGCCGCTGTGACATCAATTACTTTTTTAATTTTGATTTTACCTTGGTCATTTGCCTTGGTAATGCTTTCCATCAATTGGGTGGTGGTCACTCCATAGGGTACATCCTTAATAACTAAGGTCTTCTTATCTAATTCTTCGATATGTGCTCTTACCCTTACTTTACCTCCGCGTCTACCATCATTGTATGCCGAAGCATCTACCATACCTCCGGTTTGAAAATCTGGTAATAATTCGAATTTTCGTCCTCTCAAATACTTAACAGAAGCGTCTAATAATTCATTAAAATTATGCGGTAATATTTTTGTAGATAAACCAACTGCAATACCATCGGCACCTTGTGCCAATAACAATGGGAATTTCATTGGTAAGGTAACAGGTTCATTCTTTCTCCCATCATAACTCAATGCCCAATCCGTAGTCTTAGCATTAAAAGCAACTTCTAACGCAAATTTGCTTAATCTAGCTTCTATATATCTAGATGCAGCTGCAGAATCACCTGTTCTTACATCACCCCAATTTCCTTGAGTTTCTACTAATAAATTCTTTTGACCAATATTCACCAATGCGTCTCCAATACTGGCATCACCATGTGGATGGTACTGCATACTCTGTCCAATGATATTAGCCACTTTATTGAATCTTCCGTCATCCATTTCCTTCATGGCATGAAGGATCCTTCTTTGAACTGGCTTTAAACCATCTTCAATTGCAGGTACCGCTCTTTCCAAAATCACATAGGAAGCATAGTCTAAGAACCAGTTTTTATACTGTCCTTGAACACCCGATTCGTTCTCTGTGACCCTACTTAAATTTTTCTCTTTTGCCATAACTATACTAATTCGTGTCGGTTAGATCCGATAGGTATCTTCACTGCCTTCACTTAAACTATTTAATTCAATAAAAACAATATCCGTGATTGCAGTTAATTCATGCCAAATATTCGCAGGAATCTGAACCCTTATTGGTGCAATCAATTCAATTGTATTTTCTTCATTTGTTCCTAAATCCTTCCAGTGCAAATTTGCCTTCCCTTGCACTAAAAGCATATCTTCTGGATTTTTACCTGCCGAAATCCCTTTATGATAATGTTGCCCACTCACCGTTCCAGCATTTCTGTATACCAATAAAAATTCACCAGTTCTATCTGTACTAAAATAATGAAGGGCTCCTCGCTCATCGACTGCTTTGATATCTATTGGTTGAACTTGTACAGACATGTTTATAAATTTAAGCTTCGGTATCGTTTATAACAGTTGATCCACCTGGCATTTGAACTACCATATCCTTCCAGCCTTTAGACCAATCTCCAGCAATCACTAATTTACCTGCTTCCTCTATTGCTTTTAAGCGCGATACGATAAAAGCATCCCCTAGTTTTACTTTTAATTTAGCCATGATATTGGATAAAGCACTTGGTAGTTTTTGAGCATTTTTTGTAAGCAAGGATAAAATTTCTTTGTCGTAACAACTTACATGCATACTCACCAATTTCTTACCCCCTTCTAAAAACCTTACCCCTTCATTTTCTTGACATAACTTTTTCCATTCATCGGGATCCAATTCAAATTCACTTAAGGTAATTGGTCGGGCTAATTTTTTTGCTTTCAAAAACTCTTTAGGCTGAATTTGACTTAAATGTGTTGGATAAAATAGTTGCCCTTTTTCATTTAAGAAAGGCAGGTTATTTAAATACAATACATGGATTCTACTTTGGTATGCTTTAAATTGACTCATTAACCAATAATAACCCGATACATCGTGCGCATTTTGTCCCATCCAAATCCATATCAATTCATTTTCATCATGATTCAAGGAATTCAATAAATGATGTACCGTTAATTTATCATCCACGATATCTAATTGGTCTTCATAAGGGGAATCTGCTAAAACTTGTTTCCACCAATCTCTTCTTGCTTGATATCCCTCTGCCTCATATATATCCATTAAGGGGCCAACTGCATAATCATCCTTAATCTCAATAATTTTTCCAGATAAGGATTCATCTAATTCAATTGCGGATGCAATGGCTGCTATATCTGATGTATTAAATACTATGTGTATCATTTGCTTTGTCTAATTCAACTTTTAAATTATTGATAATAAAGTCCTGTCTTTCTGGGGTATTTTTACCCATATAATATTCTAACAAGTGTTGAATATGATCGCCTTGTTCTAAAATAACTGGTGCTAATTTAATATCTGCATTGATGAACTTACCAAATTCATCTGGACTAATTTCACCCAATCCTTTGAATCGAGTAATTTCTGGTTTATTGCCTAATTCACTAATTGCTTTTTGCTTTTCTGCTTCATCATAACAGTAGATGGTTTTTTGTTTGTTTCTTACTCTAAATAAAGGCGTTTCTAAAACAAAAACATGTCCTCTTTTTACTAAGTCCGGGAAGAACTGTAAAAAGAAAGTCAACATCAATAATCGAATGTGCATGCCATCCACATCGGCATCGGTTGCAATTACAATATTATTATAACGTAAGCCATCTAATCCATCCTCAATATTTAAAGCATGCTGCAATAAATTAAATTCCTCATTTTCATATACCACTTTCTTAGTTAAGCCAAAAGCATTCAATGGCTTACCTCTTAAACTAAATACAGCTTGTGTATCTACATTCCTAGATTTGGTAATGCTACCACTTGCAGAATCACCCTCGGTAATAAAAAGTGTACTATTTTGCTGTGTTGAAATAAATATCTCTTTATGCTTAGCTGGCAGTTCATCATTTAAATGTACTCTACAATCTCTTAATTTCTTATTGTGTAAATTGGCTTTTTTAGCACGTTCATTTGCCAGTTTTTTGATCCCTGCTAATTCTTTTCGCTCACGTTCATTTTGTTCAATTCGTTTCTTTAATGCTTCTGCAACTGAAGGATTTCTATGTAAAAAGTTATCCAATTCTTTTGCCAAAAATTCAGTGATGAAATTTTTCATACTAGGGCCACCGTCCGCCACATTCTGTGATCCTAATTTTGTTTTGGTTTGACTTTCAAAAACGGGCTCTTGCACTCTAACAGAAACAGCTGCAACAATACTTGTTCTAATATCAGATGCTTCATAATCTTTTTTATAAAAATCACGAATCACTTTTACATAAGCTTCTCTAAAAGCTTGTTGGTGTGTACCACCTTGCGTAGTAAATTGACCATTCACAAATGAAAATATATCCTCTCCATAGTCATTGTTATGAGAAATAGCGACTTCGATATCCTCCCCTTTTAAGTGCATAATGGGATACCTTAATTCATCGGGATTGGTTTTACGTTCCAATAAATCCAGTAAGCCATTCTTACTTATAAATTTTTTATCGTTAAAATGAATAACTAAACCAGCATTTAAATAACAATAATTCCATAACTGACTCTCAATATATTCATAGATATAATGGTAATTTTTGAAGATGGTCGCATCTGGCGTGAATACCACCAATGTACCATTTGCTTCGCTCGTTTTTGATTCCTTAGTTTCTTCAATCAAAAGTCCTCTTTTGAAACTAGCCGATTTTTGCTTGCCCTCTCTATAGGCAGTGACTTCAAAGTCTTCACTCAATGCATTCACCGCTTTTGTACCTACGCCATTTAATCCAACTGATTTTTGAAATGCTTTGCTATCATATTTTGCTCCAGTATTGATCTTACTTACCACATCAACAATCTTACCTAAAGGAATCCCTCTACCATAATCCCGAATCGTCACTGTTTTGTCCTGAATAGCAATTTCAACTTGTTTACCATAGCCCATAGTATGCTCATCGATACAGTTATCAATCACCTCCTTCATTAATACATAAATACCATCATCTGGAGCTGACCCATCACCCAACTTTCCAATATACATTCCTGGACGCAGTCGAATATGCTCCTTCCAATCTAATGACCTAATGGAGTCTTCATTATATTCTGCACCAATTTTTACTTCTGCCATAATTATCAATACTTTATGAGCATTCAATGCCCTAATCAAGCTGCAAATCTAATACTACAAGTAAGTTTTGCAATCTAAATATTAGCAAAACAGGGCAAATGTGGATAAAAGGATTAAAGCATTATCTTTATCCCATCAAAAATAAAGCTACATATCCTATTACCGATCTTGATTTTATCAAAACCAAGGCCGTTGAACTTGAAGCAGAAAACCTAGAATTTCAGGATTTTCTAAGGAATTTGGATAGTTTAAGCCTTGATAAAGCCGTTTTTGAGCTTTCAGAAGCCATTTCACCCAAAATTGAATGCACTGACTGTGGTAATTGCTGTAAAAGCTTAATGGTGAATATCGACGAGCATGAAGCCAACCACTTATCTGCACATTTAGGACAAACAAGAGCAGAATTTGACCAAAAATACCTTGATAAGGGTGAATCTGGCAGAATGGTCATCAATGCCATCCCTTGTCATTTCTTAGTCGGCAATAGTTGTAGTGTTTATACCCACCGTTTTGCTGGATGCAAAGAATTCCCAGCTTTTCATGTGCCCGATTTCAATAAAAGGTTATTTACCACTTACATGCACTATGATCGTTGCCCAATCATTTTTAATGTGATGGAAACTTTAAAAGTAGATTCAGGATTTAAACCATCTGGTTCCTAATTTTCAAATGAAAAGTATGGCTTTACAATTTGGGATAGATTGTATTTTAAAAAACGAACCTATTTGGAAAAAGGATCGAATTGCCATGCTCACCAATGATGCGGCAAGAACATCGAGCGGAATCATAAGTAGATTGGCATTAAAAGATGCTGGATTTAATGTAACAACCATTTTTTCTCCCGAACATGGTATTAACGCAATAGGAGATGATGGTGCATTGATGGAGGATGGAGTAGATGCATTAACTGGACTTCCTATTATTAGTTTATACGGCGAAAAATTTATGCCAACAGCCGATGATTTGAAGGAGATTGATATTTTATTATTTGATGTGCCCGATGCTGGTACAAGATTTTACACTTATTTATGGTCAATGACTTATTGGATTGAAAGTGCAGCTAAACACAATAAACAAGTCTATATTTTAGATCGACCTAATCCACTTAGTGGCAATCAATCATTGTGTGAAGGCCCTATGTTAGATGATACGATATCCAGTTTTATTGGACGATTCAATATTCCAGTGAAACACCAATGCACCCTTGGAGAATTAGCATATTATTTTAATAGCATTCAAAATTGGAATGCAAGTATGAAGGTCATTCAATGCGAGGGATGGAAACGTGAACAATTATTTTTTGATTGGAATCAAAAATGGGTCAACCCTTCACCTGCTTTACAAAATATTGAAGCCACCATCTTATATCCTGGTTTATGTTTTTTTGAAGCCACCAATTTATCCGTTGGTAGAGGTACTTCCTATTCTTTTGAGTGGATTGGTGCTCCTTGGTTAAAACAAAAAGAGATGATGATGATGGCGCATTCTATGCTTGGAGAAGATTACAAATTAGAACCTGTCGACCTTGCAATTGTACTTGAAAATGAAACATCCAAATATAAAGGCATTCGAATGAAAGTAAAAGATCCATATCATTATCCAGCTGTAATGAATGGACTACTTTTATTGAAATTGATTAAAGATTTACATCCAAATGATTTTAAATGGATGCCTTATCCAACCAATGCCAATCCAAGTGGAGAAAATCATTTGTCTTTATTATTAGGCGTTCCAAATGCAGAAGCAATTTTTGATTTACCGTTACAGCAATGGCTTCAAAAAATAAACGCATTGTTAAGAGTTGAGGGATGGAAAAAGAATATTGAGCCTTATTTATTGTATGATTAATTAAACAAAGACTAATTAAACAACGGGAGCTACATCTAATTTATCTACTCTCTTTGTACCTGCATATAATTCGTACTCCAATAACCTACAATCAATGGTTGCATTAAAGAATTCTATTCTTCGACTTGGCTTCAAACGAATTTTCTTAGCCAATTCTAAATTACCAGTAAATATATACCCAGTCATCCCTTTGCATTTGTTCTTCATATAGTCACCCATGCGCGCATAAGTGGCTTCTAATTCAACTTCTTCTCCTAGTCTATCACCATATTCTGGATTGATCATAACAATAGCGCCTTCTTCTGGCTCAGGCATTTCAGTCGCTTCAAAATCACAAACCTGAAAATCAATTAAGTCTTCCACACCAGCAACTGATGCATTGATTTTAGCGACTTTAATAGCCTCTTTACTAATATCAGATGCAATGATGACTAAATTTGGTAGCTGTCTTACCTGCTCTTCAATAATGCTTCGCTCTTTTTCATATACTGTTTTATCATACCCTATGATATGCATAAACGCATAATTGTTTCTGAATAAACCTGGTGCTCTTTTAGTAGCAATCAATGCAGCTTCAATGGCTAAAGTACCAGAGCCACACATAGGGTTCACAAAGGCACCAAACTTATTCCACTTAGTAGATAAAATAGTGGCAGCAGCCAACGCTTCTAACATAGGGGCTTTGCCTGGTAATTTTCGATAACCATGTCGTGCTAATGAATCACCAGAAGTATCCAAGAAAATTTCTGCTTCATCATTTTTCCAAAATAAATAAACCACTGCACCAGCTAATTCTGAACCAGTAGATGGACGCTTTCCACTCACTTCGCGCATTCTATCTACAATCGCATCTTTCACACGTAGGTTAGCAAATAAATTGGTAGAAATAGTATCATTAAACACATTACTAATGACCGAAAAATATCCATCAGGTTTGATCATGGTTTCCCAAGGGATGGTCACTAAATTTTGATGAAGCTCATCGGGATGATTACAAATAAATGTTTTTAAAGAATACATGACCTGACTTGCGCAACGTAGGTTTAAATTTAAACGAATGCAATCATTCACCGTGCCAGTTAATTCTACACCGGTTTGAAATACACGGTCTACATCGAAACCCAAACCAATGACTTCGGATCTTAAAGCAGGTGCCAACCATTTATTACAGGTAATGATGATTTTATTTCGGGTGGTAAATGCTTGCATAATATAAAAATAGGTCAAATAAGACGAAAGACCTTAAAGCAAAAATCCTCAACTATCTAGTGGATATGTTGAGGATTCTTTGTGGGAGCACACGGGCTCGAACCGCGGACCCTCTCGGTGTAAACGAGATGCTCTAAACCAACTGAGCTATGCTCCCTAAGGGGTGCAAAAATAAGGGTGTATTTTCAATTTCCCAAAAAAAAGGTAAACTAATTTAATTGAACCGCTGGAAGCCTGTTAGACTGGCTATCGTACACAAATAACTCTACAATTTCCATACTCCAATATTTATACAAAGGAGAGGCTTTTAACACCTCCTCTACATTCAACTTTGTATTGGCATTTACTACAATCCAAGATTGCTGTGTCTCCATACTTACTGTGTAAGTTTCAATGACCCCTTTTGTTAAAAGATGATTGATATAAGTTCTATGTGAAGGGACTAGAGTCATAAACTCTTCGTCCATGTCAAATGATATGATTGCTTGATACTTTTTCATCCTAATGTAAATTACAAAAACACTTTGAATTTTCAATTACATCTAGCTTACTTTTTCTTATATATTTTATTGTGTCTAAACTGTCTAATCACTTGTGTATTATAATTCAACAAAACTAATCCTTCCTCCGGATCCAGCTAAATACGCTCCTCTTTTTGTAGGATGTTTTTTAACTATATGAAAAGGATTTTTACTAATGGTGTTCCAAGTTGCGCCTTTGTCTTTTGATACATCAACACCAGAAGTACCACAAGTAAAAACATAATCATTGTCAATAAATTCAACACATGATTTATAGCCTTTAGGATTGGATACATTTATATTTTCCCAAACAATTTGTTTTTTAGATACCTCTTTTGAATTAGATTTTTGAATTTTTAATAACTGATACCCAACAATATTTTGACTTGCAATGGTATCATTTGCAAAATCCCCACCTACAATTATTACCCTTTTACCATCAGGTGAAATTGCAATACTATTGGCGCCTGTGGAACTTGTTCCTTGCAGCAAGGGCATTGCTTCTGCCGTCCCATTGATCCATAACCTGCTACTCAACCCACCTGTAACAAAAACAAGTTCCTTTTCTAAATGTATTAGGTTCGAATTACTCGATGCAAAAAAAGCTTCTCCATTATTTAAATTAGATTTAAAATAAGTTTTTGACATTTTATTCCAAGTTTCACCTTTATTGTTTGTTGTCAAAATAAATAACTTTCCACCAACTGGATCTCCAATCACTGTTCCATTATTTTGATCGCTAAAATGTATGGCATCTAGAAACATGGAACTGTCTGAATTTTCATACACTTTATCCCATGAAGCGCCACCATCTTTTGTCTTTAATATAACCGCAGGTGAAGCAATAGCAACAATGATTGCTTCCTGATCGTTCCAAGCGTGCATTGCTCTAAAGTCTCTTTTTTCATACCCTTTCACTTGTGTCCATTCAAAAGAGGCACCTTCATTTGTAGATTTTGCAACCATCCCTTTTGACCCACTCGCCCAAATAGTTTTTTCGGAAGGCACTGATAGCGCTCTTATACTCACCCCTTTTTGAGTTGTTAGTTCTTTGATTTCATATTGCGCAGATAAGCCTGATGAAATAAAAAACGCACAGGTAAAAAAGATTTTAGAAATAGACATGGTTTTATGATTTTTGCAGGATAAAGATACAATATGATACCTTATTGGATGAGTAGAACCGAGCTAATGTTAGGACAAGACAATGTACAATCCTTGATGGGTAAAAATGTATTAGTTATTGGACTGGGTGGTGTGGGTGGTATTTGTGCCGAAATGATTGTTAGGGCTGGTGTAGGAAAAATGACCATTGTGGACAATGATACAATTGACTTAAGTAATATCAACAGACAAATCCCCGCATTGCATTCAACAGCTGGTCAATCAAAAGCACAAATCTTAGGGACTAGATTAAAAGACATTAATCCCGCATTAGATTTAACCATTTTAGAAATATTCATTAAGGAAGATTTGACTAGAGATTTATTAGATAGCACAAATTGGGATTATGTGGTGGATTGCATTGATACATTGTCTGCTAAGACATTTTTAATTAAAGGATGTATCGATCGTAACTTACCCATTGTAAGTTCTATGGGCGCTGGCGGCAAAGTGGATCCAAGTCAAATCAAAGTCACGGATATCTCCAAAACCTATATTTGTAATCTTGCAAAATATGTAAGAAAAAGATTACAATCTATGGGGATTAAAAAAGGATTAAAAGTGGTTTTTAGCCCGGAGAAAGCCGATCAAGATAAAATAATTGTAACCGAAAAAGCCTTTCCTAAGAAATCAATTATTGGTACACTAAGCTATATGCCAGCAATTTTTGGTTGTACAGTGGCAAGTGTGGTGATTCGTGATTTGATGGTAAAGGATTGATGTTGATCAATTTGAGCTAAATTTTCTTTGAAAAACGCTCAAATTATCTTTATTTTGCAACCCCAAGGCAATACTTTGCACTAGGGCTAGGGTTCGGTAGCTCAGCTGGATAGAGCGTCATCCTTCTAAGATGAGGGCCATTGGTTCGAATCCAATCCGAATCACAAAGCCT
>JBMOFB010000012.1:0-29361 GCA_049314475.1 Sediminibacterium sp. | reverse complement strand
TAAACTTTGTTCATCCGCTTTGTTGATAATTATTCTTGTTCATTTTTTAAAAAGCTTTGTAGTTCAAGGATTTTAGATGATTTTTGCATCATTCCAATGAATGTAAAATACTGAACGAATATGGGCTTATTTAACTTTTTCACCCAAGAGATTGCAATGGACTTGGGCACCGCAAATACGTTGATCATCCACAATGATGAAGTAGTCGTTAACGAACCTTCTATTATTGCCTTAAACAGGAATAATATGAAAGAGGTTTTAGGTGTTGGGAAAAAGGCGTTGTTGATGCATGAAAAAACACACGAAAGTATCAAAACTGTTCGTCCATTAAAAGATGGTGTAATCGCTGACTTTAACGCGGCAGAATTAATGATTCGCGAATTGATGAAAATGATTTATCCAAAAAAACCATTGTTTCCTCCAAGTTGGAGAATGGTCATTTGTATTCCATCTTCCATTACTGAAGTAGAAAAAAGAGCGGTGCGTGATAGTGCTGAACAAGCAGGCGCAAAAGAAGTATACATGATTCACGAACCGATGGCTGCTGCATTGGGTATTGGTATTGATGTAGAAGAGCCAGTTGGAAATATGATTATTGATATCGGAGGTGGTACAACAGGTATTACAGTCATCGCATTAGCTGGTATTGTTTGTGATCAAAGTATTCGTGTAGCTGGTGATGAATTCACAGCTGACATCATGGAAGCTTTAAGACGTTACCATAGTTTATTAATTGGTGAGCGTACTGCAGAACAAATAAAAATTCATGTGGGTGCTGCATTAAAAGATTTAGATAATCCTCCAGAAGATATGCCAGTCAATGGTAGAGACTTGGTTACAGGTATTCCAAAGCAAATCATGGTATCTTACCAAGAAGTGGCAGAGGCATTGGATAAAAGTATTTTCAAAATCGAAGAAGCCATCTTAAAAGCTTTAGAGACCACACCTCCAGAACTTGCTGCAGACATCTATCGTAGAGGTTTATACATTACAGGTGGTGGATCACTATTAAGAGGTTTAGATAAAAGATTGAGTGCAAAAATTAAACTACCTGTTCATGTAGCAGACGATCCATTGAAGAGTGTGGTGCGTGGAACAGGCATTGCATTGAAAAACTACCAACGTTTTCCATTTATTATGAGATAATACCAAATGAAGAATATCATTGGGTTCATACGACAAAATTTTACTTTCTTTAGTTTTCTGATACTTCAAATAGTGTCATTGGTCATGTTGTCTTCTTACAGTAAATCGCACCAAACATTTTTTGGCAATTGGAACAATGCTGTTGCTGGAACTGTGAATTCTAAATACAATGAGTGGGCGTACTTTTTTAATTTAAAAGCGACCAATGCAAAATTAGTCGCAGAAAATGTGGCACTAAGAAATGAACTTGCTCAAAATTTTATTCCTTATGATACCAGTGTAAAATCGGGTACATTGATTTTAAGAAAGGATAGTTTAGAAAAAATTAGAAAATTCTTTTACTATCCAGCAAAAGTGGTTGGCAATAGTTTCACGCTTCAAAAAAATTATATAATTATTGAACGTGGTACTTTACAAGGTGTCAAAAAAGACATGGCTGCGATAAGCCCTGATGGATCTATTGTGGGCGTGGTGGTTGAGGTGAATGACAACTATAGTAAAATCATGAGCTTATTACACCGTAATAGTAAAGTAAGTGCCATGTTAAAAAGAGATCGAGTTGCAGGAAGCATTGAATGGGATGGCAATAGTCCTGATATTTTATTGTTGAAAAATATTTCAAAAAGTGCTTCTCCTAAAATTGGAGATACTGTATTAACAAGCCCTTATTCCTCCAGCTTTCCTGCTCAATTGATGATTGGTAAAGTGACAAGTATTATCAAAGACCCATCAAGCAATTTCTTGACTTTGAATATTAAATCTGCAACGAACTTTTATAATTTAGAATATGTATATCTAGTTCAAAATAGAAGAATGGAAGCTCAATCCGATATTGAGCAAAGGGGGGAAGGCAATGAATAATTTTCAAAAAAATAGTGCAAGATTTATATTACTCTTGTTGATACAGATTATCATTTTGAATGAAATTCCTCCGATCCATCAATTCATAACACCCTATTTGTATTTTATTTTTATCCTTTGGTTGCCATTTGGCACAAGTAGAATGGCCACTACTTTATTGGGTTTTGCGCTTGGATATTGCTTAGACATGTTTACCAACACCCCAGGTCTTCATGCTGCAGCAGCTTCATTGATTGGATACATTAGACCAACTATTTTAAATATTCTATTAGCTCAAGAAGTATCGGAGGAATTGACCAAGGAACCAAGTATTGCCACAATGGGATGGGAGCCGTTTATCTTTTATATTTTTTCACTTACGTTTATACACCACTTTTATTTAGTCTTATTAGAGTGGTTACAATTTGGTAATTTTTGGTATTTCATAGGAAAAGTATTTTTTACAACTGGGATGAGTATACTACTAATTTTACTAGTAGAACTCTTACTGAACAGAAGGAAGCTAAAAAGATAATACATGTCAGTATACAATCAGAATCGAGGTGGCATTATTCAAATTATTATTGGTACAATTTTTTTTCTGATTGTAGGTCAATTGGTGAGTCTTCAAGTGGTATCTAATAAATATAAATTGGCTGCAGATAATAATGCCATCTTTAGAAAAATTATTTATCCGGATCGTGGTATTATTTATGATCGAAAAAAGAGAGCGCTTTTAGAAAATACCATTAGTTATGATTTAGTGGTGATTCCTAACGAGGCTAGAGGTGTGGATACCGCTGCATTATGTGACATACTACATATCGATAAAGCAGAGTATAGCAAAAGAATTATAGAAGCGATTATTAAAAATACAAGGATGAAAGCGGGTGTCTTTGAATCTTTTTTAACGCCAGAGATTTACGCACAATTAAACGAAAACTTATACCGCTTCCCCGGCTTTTCTTTATCAGAACGTTCTATTAGAAGTTACCCTTACAATACTGCTGCACTGGTGTTGGGCTATGTAGCCGAAGTGGATGTGAAATTTTTAAAGGAGCATGAATCAGAAGGCTATGAGATGGGCGATTATGCAGGCATGATTGGATTAGAAAAAAATTATGAAGCAGTGTTGATGGGTCAAAGAGGGGTGAAGCGTTTTTTAAGAGACAATAAAGGAAAGATTCAAGGCCCCTATGAAAAAGGAGAATTTGATACCGTTGCGATTGCAGGAAAAAATTTATATACTAGTATGGATGTGCAAGTACAACAACTTGCAGAAAAATTATTGCAAAATAAAATTGGAAGCGCGGTGGCGATCAATCCTAAAACAGGAGGTGTGATTGCCATGGCTTCTAGTCCAGGCTACAATCCAAATTTATTGACTGGAAGTCAAAGAAGAAAAACAATTGGCAGGTTATTATTAGACACGGCTAGACCACTCTACAACCGCGCCATTAAAGGTCAGTACCCACCTGGCTCTACATTTAAACCTTTAGGTGCGTTGATTGCATTGGACGAAGGTTTGATTACGCCTAATTTCGGATACAATTGTTTTGGATCTTATGGCGCTTGTGGCGACCCAAGAAAATGCGAACACCACAATGCAGGTCACGCTGCGAATCTACAATTGGCATTGGCTTATTCTTGTAATTCTTATTTTTTACAAGTCTTTAGAATGGCCATTGATAATCCAAAATATAAATCAGCTAAGGGAGGTTATCTTAAGTGGAAGTCCTATATGAACGCCTTTGGATTCGGACGTAAACTTGGTGTGGATTTGCCTAGTGAAAACAAAGCCAATATCCCTGACACGGCGCAGTACAATAAAGACTTTGGCAATCCAAGGTATTGGAATAGTTGTTATATGTTAACGCTAGGAATTGGACAAGATAGAATGACCGCAACGCCGCTTCAACTAGCAAACTCCATGGCATTCATTGCCAATGAAGGTTATTTTTATACACCCCATTTTGTAGATAGTATTGAATCTGAGACCGAAGAAGAAGCGGCACAATTAGCCCCGTTTAGAAAAAAACAAAAAATAACAAAAATCCCAAAGGAATATTTTGATGTCATAAAAGAAGGGATGCACGATGTAACAGTATTTGGAACTGCTGCATTCATTAAAGTGCCAGGTCATGAATACTGTGCTAAAACAGGAACGGCACAAAATCCACACGGCAAAAACCACTCCTTATTTGTTTGCTTTGCACCAAAAGACAATCCAAAAATTGCCGTTGCGGTGATTGTTGAAAATGCAGGATATGGATCTACCTGGGCGGGCCCAATCGGTGGATTGTTAATGGAGCAATATTTAAATGATACGCTCACAAAAGAAAGTCAATTAAAAGCTGATAACCTTGCTCAAGTTGACCTAATGCCACAAGCCATTAAGAATTGGTATGTACAACATAATAAAGCTGCCTACCTCACCCCTATCGAATACAATAACGATGAATTATCAGACGTTTGGGATATGGAGATGTTAGCAGAAGGTGTCATGAAAACAAAAACAACAGATACCAATCCGCCTGCCCCATTACCAAATACGGATAAAACAAATAAGGATAGCTTGCTTCCAAATGCCGATAAAAAGAAAAAGCTCAATCCATAAACTATGGCCTCTAACTACGATAATAATTTTTCTAAAGGTACTGATCTCGCAGTCATTATTTTATATTTTATGATGGCCTGTATTGGCATCCTTGCTATTTTTATGGTAGAATATAATCCCAATACAGACTGGGTAACAAGTTTTATCAGTGGCAAAACAAGCTATAGCAAACAATTCTTTTTTTTAATTTTTTGTTCCTTTGTTGGCGTGTTTATATTATTGATGGATAGTAAGGTATTTACTGCATTGGCCAATATCCTTTTTGTAAGCGGACTTTTTTTGATGTTGGTCACTTTTGTAATTGGAAAAGAGATCAATGGTTCTAAAAGTTGGATACCCATAGCAGGTGGCTTTAATTTACAACCTGCCGAATTGTGCAAAATTTTTACCGCTCTTGCTTTAGCTAAATTTATCTCAAGACCAGGGACTGATTTTTCAAAAATTCAATCCCATTTAATTGCTGGGGTGATGATTGCATTACCAGCAATGCTGTCCATTGGACAGCATGAGTTAGGTTTAGCTTTAGTGTATAGTGCTTTTATATTTGCCATGTACAGAGAGGGTTTGCCACCAATTATTCTTATTGTTTTACTTTCATTCGCCATCTTGGTCATTGCAACTTTATTATTAGAGCCTACCCTTT
This sequence comes from Sediminibacterium sp., assembly GCA_049314475.1. Lineage (GTDB taxonomy): Bacteria > Bacteroidota > Bacteroidia > Chitinophagales > Chitinophagaceae > Sediminibacterium. The sequence continues at coordinate 24,115 of JBMOFB010000012.1, read as the reverse complement.
TAGCGATCATTTTAACAGTGGTTGCGGGACTCTTATTATTGTACCTAGGTAAACGTTTAAAACGCAATAAACAACTCATTGTTATCATCATCAGTATTTGGATGATTTGTGTTGGCACTGTTCGTTTTGCAGTACCCTATATCTTCAACAATGTATTTGAATGCTATCAAACTACAAGAATTTATAGCATGGTTGGAAAGGAGTATGATTGTGGTTTGAATCAAAAAGCAGCAGCTAGTTTTGTTGAAAGTGGGAAAAAAAGTAGAAAGCCAGATGACTACAATGTGAAGCAAAGTAAAATCGCCATTGGCTCTGGTGGATTTTGGGGAAGAGGATTTTTAAAAGGAACACAAACCAGAGGTAAATATGTACCTGAGCAAAATACAGATTTTATTTTCACCTCTATTGGAGAAGCTTTTGGATTTATTGGCACATTTACCTTTTTAGGATTGTACTTGTTTTTCTTATTTAGATTAATCCGTATCGCTGAGCGACAAAGAAGTACTTTTTCTAGAGTCTATGCTTATAGCGTTGTGGGGATTTTCTTTTTTCATATTGCAGTCAATATTAGCATGACCATTGGTTTGTTTCCTGTGGTAGGTATCCCATTGCCGTTAATCAGTTATGGCGGATCCTCCTTACTTACATTTACTGCTTTGGTATTTATTTTACTAAGATTAGATGCAGATAGACAAATGGTACTTCGATAATTGTATTTTTGCAACATGCGTATTCATCCATTATCAGAAGGCAGTTTTAGTATTGATCAAACCAAGGTATTTGTTCCATTTGATACCCAAAGAGAACAAATACAAGACCGTCCAAAAGGAAGCATTCTTGTAGAGATTCAGCCATTCGTTGTCATTACAGAAAAGGATATCATTTTATTGGATACAGGCTTGGGTTATATGAACGCACAAGGGGTATTGCAAATTCACGAAAATTTAATGGCCATTGGAATCAATCCAAGTTCAGTGACCAAAGTATTTATGAGTCACTTACATAAGGACCACGCAGGTGGAATGAGTTATGTGGATGCTTCAACTCAATCGCGTTATGTGAGTTTCCCTTACGCCACTTATTATGTACAAAAAAGAGAGTTTGAATTGGCAATGACCAATCCATCTGCTTCTTATATTCAGGAACAGTTTGCATTCTTAACAGATTTTTCAAAAGTAGTTTGGTTAGACGATGACCAAGGTGTCATAGATGATACGATTCATTATTTGCTAACAGGTGGTCATTGTCCTTTTCATCAAGTTGCATGGATCAAAGAAAATGATGAAGTATTATTTTTTGGTGCTGATGTAGCACCACAACTACAACAACTTAAATCAAAATTTGTGGCTAAGTATGATATGGATGGCAAGCTTGCCATGGAGTGGAGACAAAAATGGTGGGAGCAAGGACAAGAAGAAGGATGGCAATTTTCGTTTTATCATGATATCAAACATCCATTGCTCAAAGGAAGCAAGTAGTTTGAATTAGCATACTACAGTGTAATATAGCATAGAATAATTTTGAAAAGTATAGTGTTTATCTATATAGCACCCTGGTCTTTCCATTGCCATAAGTGTAAGCAAACATAACTTCTATAAGGAGTCCACTTACTAGAAATAGTCAACATCTTGGCGTGCAATTCCTTCTTGGTCTCATATTTTATTTTGTACAAACGGATCATGGCTTGTTGAATTCCTAAGTCATCTACCGCAAACACATCTTTCTGCCCAAGACTAAATAACATCAACATTTGGACGGTCCATTTACCTACTCCTTTAATTTGAGTCAACATTTCAATAATTGCATCAGGCTCCATGGCATACAATTGCTTGTCTGTGAGGTTATGCTCCAAAAAAAACTGCGCTACATTTTGAATATAATTGACTTTAGATTGACTCAAACCTATTGAACGTAGTTCATCGTTGGTGCATTCCAATACCTGTGCACAACTAGGCTCTTTGCCATCAAATAAATCTAAAAAACGACTAAAAATAATTGCTGCTACTTTAGTACTCAATTGCTGACTAATGATACTAGCCATTAATCGAATAGGGGTATTTTTTCTTTTCTTTATGCTGTGGTTTGCATCTTCTAGTAAAGGGGCAAATTTTTTATCTTTTCTTAAATGTTCTTGGTACTCCATGCTTGCAAATTAAGATGAAATACTTATTTTGAGTTCAGTTTTATACAACTAAATATAAAAATGATGCTAAAGAAATTAACCTTTTTGTTACTTGTTTTGTTTTCCCAAAATGTATTTGCACAGTCTAAAGACGAGCAAGCAATTTTAAAATTATTAGCTGCACAAGTTGAATTTTGGAATAAAGGTGATGTCAACCAATTCATTCAAGGCTATTGGGAAAACGATAGCTTAATGTTTGTAGGAAAAGATGGCGTGACATACGGATACAATAAAACCCTAGCGAACTATAAAAAGAATTACCCTGATAAAGCCTATATGGGTCAATTAAAATTCACCTTATTGTCCGTAAAACCTTTGGCGAAGGACTATTATAGTGTTATTGGAAAATGGGAGCTCACCCGAACTGTCGGAAATGTGAGTGGACATTATACTCTATTACTCAAAAAAATAAATGGACAGTGGAAGATTGTTTTAGACCATAGTAGTTAAATACGGCGACTTAGTGTGAAAAATCAATTGGGTCTTTCCAAATTTTATAGAGCAAAAAGAAATAGCCCGCTGAACTAAGTATTAAGAAAAAATAATACAAATAATTATACCATTGCCAGTCTGCTTCTACAAAGGCATAGCCTAACATGATGCCCAATGTAGAATTCAAGCCCATCCATACTAGCGTAAAGCCAATAGTTCTAGATATCCTATTTAAATATGCCATTACTTCTGGATCCATTAGTCTAAGCTTTGTTTGTTTGCTGCTGCTTCTTTTAATAAACGATCAAATTGGGCAGGCGTTAAATCATTGAAAAAATAATATACAGGATCTACTTTGGCACCACGCTTAATCACTTCATAATGCAAATGGGGCCCAGTGCTCTTACCCGTGCTTCCAACATAACCTATCACTTCTCCCCTTTTAACAGACTGTCCTACTTTTGCTTTTACACGAACCATATGTGCATATAAAGTTTGAAAACCATAGCCATGATTAATCACCACTTTATTGCCGTAGCCATCCGTATTGAATCCTGCTATTTGCACGACACCATCCGATGTAGCATAAATCGGGGTACCAGTTGGCGCAGAAAAATCTAATCCTGCATGTAATCTAAAGTCTTTATAGACAGGATCAATTCGGTATCCAAAGCCGGATGCAACACGCTTCAAATTTTTATTACTCACCGGCTGAATCGCTGGAATGGCTCTTAATAATTTTTCTTTATTCTTCACCATCGTCGTGATTTCAGCAAAGGATTGTACTTGAAAAGACATCCTTAAACTCAAATTATTCAATTGGTTACGCATATTCTCAATCAATGCCGTATTGGATAAACTTTGAATCAATCTTATCTCATTTTTGGCTAACATTTCTTTTACCCTAGCGCTGTCTGGAATAGGAGTTGCTTCAAAAATTGAACGATACACTTCATTGTCTCTTTGCTCCAATTCAACCATTTGCAGCTCTAATTGCTTCATGCGTTCTTGCAAAACGGCATAGCTCTCTTTATATGCTGTATTTTGTTGCCTTAATAACTGTTCTTTAGGAGAGTCAATGTATTGAAATAAAATAGCTACAAAAAGTACCCCTACTGCAAAAGATGCAATGATGAATCCGATTGTTTGTAAAAGCCTTACTTTAAGGGGTACTTCGATTTTTTCGAACCTTAAAGTATGGGTATTAAAGAAATATTTTATTTTCTTCATAGTATGATTATTTGCCCGCTAAAGTCCAAAAAAAAGGCTCAATTGCTTACCTTTGAAGACTTTTAGAAACGCTACAAAGATAGCTTTTTAATTCAGCTCAAAGCTTAAAAATACGTCCCATGATGAAGAGTTCAGAAATAAGACAACAGTTTTTAGATTTTTTTGAATCTAAAGGACATTTGATTGTTCCTTCCGCCCCAATCGTTGTAAAAAACGACCCAACTTTATTGTTTACCAATTCGGGCATGAACCAATTCAAGGATTATTTTTTAGGTAACCAACCACCCAAACATCCTAAAATTGCTGATACCCAAAAATGCTTAAGGGTGAGTGGAAAACACAATGACCTAGAGGAAGTGGGGGTAGATACTTACCATCATACGATGTTTGAAATGTTGGGCAACTGGAGTTTTGGAGATTATTTTAAAGCAGAAGCCATTGCATGGAGTTGGGAATTATTGACAAAAGTGTATCAAATCGACCCAAATAAATTGTATATCACTGTATTTGAAGGGGATGCATCAGAAAATTTACCTCCTTCAACAGTTGCCTTAGAAGAATGGAAGAAATGGGTTTCAGAGGACAAAATAATTTACGGTAATAAAAAAGATAATTTCTGGGAAATGGGCGATACTGGACCTTGTGGCCCATGTAGTGAGATCCATATTGATATGCGCTCCGATGCAGAAATAGCATTGGTTCCAGGACGTGATCTAGTCAATAAAGACCATCCTCAAGTGATTGAAATTTGGAACAATGTGTTCATGCAATACAATCGTAAAAAAGATGGTAGTCTAGAACCCTTGCCAAAGAATCATGTTGATACCGGTATGGGTTTTGAAAGATTGGTGCGTGCAATACAAAATAAAAAAAGCAATTACGATACGGATGTATTTACAGGCACAATAGATGCAGTGGCTGCAGTCACAGGTAAAGTGTATGATTTTGGAGATAGCAAGGAAGCTGTTGCTTTTCGTGTAATTGCAGATCATATTCGTGCTATCGCATTCGCAATTGCAGATGGTCAGTTGCCATCCAATACAGGCGCAGGTTATGTGATAAGAAGAATTTTAAGAAGAGCGGTTCGTTATTATTATTCTTATTTGGATTATAAGCGTCCCTTATTATTTCAGTTAATGCCCTTGTTAGCAAAACAATTTGAACATGTATTTCCAGAATTAAATCAACAATTAGAATTTGTAACCAAAGTCATTAAAGAGGAGGAAGAAGGATTTTTAAGGACTTTGGAAAAAGGACTAAAACGTATGGATGACGTCATTCATACGCAAGCTAAAAATAGTATGGTTGAGGGTCAATTGGTATTTGAATTGTTTGATACTTATGGATTCCCAGTGGACTTAACAAGATTGATTGCAAGTGAAAATGAGCTTTCAATTGATGAAGCAGGATTTGAGCATGAAATGCAGCAACAAAAAGACAGAAGTAGAGCTGCAACTGCCATTGATACAGGCGATTGGATACAAGTAGGAGAAGATGCAGTCACCTCCTTCATTGGATATACTTCCACAGAAACAACAACAGAAATTGTAAAGTATAGAAGTATCAAAGCAAAAGGTAAAGAAGCTTACCAATGGGTTTTAGCAGCAACGCCTTTTTATGCCGAAAGTGGCGGTCAGGTTGGGGATAAGGGTCAACTTATTTTCGAAGATGGCACTGTGCTTGCTGTAACTGATACCAAGAAAGAGAATAATTTATTCATTCATTTTACCGATAGTTTACCAGCTCATATTGGTAATACTGTAAAAGCGGAAGTAGATACCACTTTAAGAACACATACGACTCAACACCATTCTGCGACACACTTATTACATGCCGCACTTAGAACTGTTTTAGGAAAACATGTGGCGCAAAAAGGAAGTTTAGTGCATGCGGACCAATTGCGTTTTGACTTTTCTCATTTTGCAAAAATGACGAATGAGGAAATTGAAGCAGTTTCTAAATTAGTGAATGACAAAGTCAAAGAAAATGTGCCAGTGGTGATTCAAGAAATGAGTAAGGACGAAGCGATTGCATTAGGTGCGATGGCTTTGTTTGGAGAAAAATATGGCGACAGGGTTCGTGTGGTGGTAATGGATCCTAATTATTCGATTGAATTATGTGGTGGAACACATGTAGGCCATACCGGCGAAATAGGCTATTTTGTTCTAAAGGCAGAATCCTCTGTAGCAGCAGGTGTAAGAAGAATCGAAGCTGTTGTGGGACATGCAGCAGCAGCATTCCAAGCCGAAGCAAAAGAAAAATTAAAAAAACAAGTACACCAATTAGAAGAAGCCAACGCAGTCATTGCCACTAGCTTAAATAAAAAAGAAGCGACGCTTGATACCAGTAGCTATTCAATGGATCAATTATCCAACTATATAGTTGAATTACAAAATCAACAAAAGGATCTTAAGAAAGCTTTAGAAAGCAGGGAAGCTATCCTTGTGAATGAATTGGTGGAGGCGCAACAAAATAATTTTGAAACAATCAATGGCGTGCAATACCTTGGATTACAAGTAGCCCTTAGCAATATGGATCAGTATAAAAAAGCGGCTCAATTACTCACCCAAACACAAACTGGCGAGGTGATGGTTTTATTAGTTGGTGCAGAAGGAGAAAAAGCTTTTGCAGCAATATCTATGAGTGAAGCTTTGGTAACTGCTAAAAATTGGGAGGCCCCACAATTAATCAAAACACATATTGCTGCGTTGATCAAAGGTGGCGGTGGTGGCCAAAAGACCTTAGCTGCAGCAGGCGGGCAGGACGGAAGTCAATTAGAAGTTGTACTTTCAACTATCAAATCACTCTTATAAAAAGTCGCTCTTATAAAAAGCAACTATTATAAAAGTCAAAGGTTGTAAAAGCAATTATGTCAAAATAGAAATTTTTTTTATGATAAAAAATATAAGCATCTTAATTTTTTGTGTGTTGCTTTTTATTCTTCCTGGATGTAAAGATAAAAACCAAGATATTCGTTATAGTATTTCTGGAACCATTAAAAATGCAGCAAATAAACCGCTTCTGTTACAGGAAATTCCGTATGGTGGAAAACCAATTATTACATTGGACTCTATCACTTTGGATGCAGACGGAAAATATAATTTTGAATTCATTGGAAAAGAGGAAGGGATATATAGACTAAGTAGTGGAGAGGAATTAGATATTAGTTTTATCAATGATGAGGCACAAATACAGATTAATGCAGATGCAACAAATTTTGCTAGTTATTCTGTTAAAGGATCCCCGAATAGTGCTGCATTGATTCAATACATGAAAGCCTACAGATCTAAAGACTCCTCCTTATTTGCTACACTTTATGCCTTAGATAACTTGCAGCAAAACAACGGAAAAGATAGCAGTATCTTTTACCTACAACAGGAGAAAGAAAAAAAGATCAAAGCACTCAATGACCATGTTGAACAAACCATCAACAGTTCTAACAGCCCAGCGCTCATTTATTATGCATTAGGCATGGCCTTGAGGTCTATGGAAATTAATAAGGTACTCGCTATGGCCAAGGCCGTTGCAGAAAAAACAAAGGCAGCGCCTTTGGCTGAATTTGTCACTATTTTAAATGGACAAGTACAGGCAGCTAGTCCAGCATCGGCGATTGCAGTTGGCTCAATGGCTCCTGAGATTGCATTACAAGATGCTAATGGAAAAATCATCACATTAAGTAGCTTAAAAGGTAAATATGTATTGGTCGACTTTTGGGCTAGCTGGTGTGGCCCTTGTAGAAGAGAAAATCCAAATGTAGTTGCTGCCTATGAGCAATTTAAGCAAAAGAATTTTACCATTCTTGGAGTTTCATTGGATGATGATAAAGCAGATTGGCTCGCAGCAATCCAACAAGATAAATTAAATTGGTTGCAAATAAGTGACCTAAAAAAATGGGAAAGTACAGTCGTGAATACTTACCAAATTCAAGGTATACCATTTAATGTGCTCTTAGATCCAACTGGAAAAATTATTGCAACTGACTTAAGAGGCAGTGCTTTACAAAATACTTTGAAACAATTACTTCCTTAGGTATTTAAACTACTTTGATTTAATAAAGGTTTTAATCAGTGCTGGGAGTAATACTAAGTTAGTAAGCGTACTTACCACTAATGTAATTGAAGTCAGCCAACCCAAGGCTTTAGTCCCACCAAAATCACTAAAGCAGAATATGATAAAACCAGCAACCAATACCAGAGAAGTATAGATAATACTAATACCGGTATGCTTGATTGTTTGCACCAATGTATTATGTACTTGATAGTTTAAGTGAGGTAATTCTTGCTTGTAGTTGACCAAGAAACGAATTGTTACATCTATCGCAATACCCAATGCCACACTAAATACCAATACTGTAGAAGGTTTTAATGAGATACCGGTCCATCCCATGATACCTGCTGTGATGAACAAGGGTACTATATTAGGGATTAAAGAACAGATTAAAATAGGAAAAGATCTAAACAAGAAAATCATACAAATTGCAATCAATAAAAAAGCCCAGAAGATAGACTCGCCCAATCCTTTTACAATAAAATTACTACCTTCTAAAAATGTGACACTACTTCCTGTTATCACTACATTGTACTTGGCGGTGTCAAAAATAGCCATAGAGGCGCTGTCAATTTTATGCAATAATACTGGAAGCTTGGCGCTACCAATATCCTTCATATTCACACTAATTCTTGTTTGTCGCTTATCAGCATCAATAAATTTATTCAATAATTGTGCTGGATTATTCCCAGTCGTTTTTACACCTTCTTTTGAAGCCGCACTTGCAAAATAAGGACCTATAAACGCCATTTCTGTTCCAGTTGGAACAGTATAGGATAAGCTATCTCCATCATAAAAAGCTTGTTTTGCAAATTTTACACCCTCCAATAATCCCAATGGTTTTCCCAACTCAGGCTGTTCCAATAAAAAAGTATTGAACTCCTCTATTTGTTCTAAAGGCTTAATAGATCTGATTAAACCATTTGATTTTTTAGTATCTACTAAAATCTCTAAAGGCATCACGCCACCAGCATGTTGTTCAAACCACTTTAAATCGGTATACAATTTATCTTGCTTTGGTAAATCGTCTACTATAAATGCTTCTTTTTTAATTTGTAATACGCCTAACAAAGAAACTATAACAGCAAGGATGGTGATCCCAAAAACCCACCTAGTATGCCCAAATGCCCAGCGTTCAATTTTGACCAATATTTTTTCTAAGAATTTATTCTCTAGATAACGAACGTGTTTGGCCTTAGGCGCAGGTAAATAAGAAAGTACTGGCGGTATAAAAAATAAACTAATAAAAAATAAGATCATAATATTTAAGCCAGATACCCACCCAAATTCTTTCAACAATGGACTCTTTGTTAATGCAAATACAAAGAAGCCAATAGCCGCGGTAATATTACAGAATAAAGTCACTACGCCCATCCTGCCGACCATCTGCACAAGTGCTTTATCCTTATCATTCGTTTCATTATAGGATGTATGGTATTTATTTAAAAAATAAATACAGTTTGGAATACCAATCACCACAATCAATGGTGGTATCAATGCAGTCAATAAAGTGATTTTTTGACCTAATAAAACCATGGTGCCTAAACTCCAAATCACTCCCATTAGCACCACTGCCAAACTCATGATAGTAGCGGAAATAGATCTAAAAAAAATTAATAAAGTGATGGCAGATAATACGAGTGACCCAATTAAAAACCAAAGCATTTCTTTTTTAATTCGATCGGCCATGATTGTTCTTATATAGGGCAAACCACTTATATGCACTTCTGTCTTAGTGGATTGACTAAAGCGATCTAATTCATGTTGAATGCTACCAATGATTTTTGTTCTAGAAACACTATTGATAGAATCGGCAATAAAGGAAATAGCCATGATATAACTGCTGCTATCTGGATTGTAATACAAATTTTTATAAAAAGGCAGGTTTTCAAAAACGAATCGATCTGCTTGCAATAAACTATCACTCTCATAAGGCGCGTGAAACACCTTTAATGCGTTAAACTTAGTTTCAGCACTATCTTTTATAATGGTATAAGCAGTTGGGATGCTCATGACCTCGGCCACAGCAGTGTTTTGCTTAATCAATTTATGTAAGGCGTCTACTTGATTAAAGAAATCCTTTGTATAAAATTGATCTGTCTTAAAACCAACTACGACTGTCGTTCCATCTACACCATATTTTTTTACAAAATCATTGTAGACTTTGAACTTAGGATTGTCAGAAGGAATGGCTTTGGTATACTCGTAACTTAATTTAATTTGAGCAGCAAAATACCCCATCACGACTGTCGTTAAAAGAATAAAAAACAAATAGGTTTTTTTAAACTTTAATATATTCTGACCTAAACGATACCACATAATTATTATTTTAAATTAGATCACCCATAAATAAGCAGCCACCTGCGTGAATACACCTATAAACAATCCTACAATTAATTCTTTTTTACTATGATCACTTACAACCAACCTTGCACTAATCACGAGTGCGGTTAAAAGTACCGCTAATAATACCCATATTCCATTATTTACTGGATAAAACACACTCACTAAAATTATTGAAGTGGTGATTCCAGCAATACCCATCGCATGCAAACTTACCTTCATAAAATTATTGACTGTTAAACCAATTGCACTTGCTACAAATATCCCTAAATAAAAGAATTTTAGAGCTATAGGCTGGTCTGTGAAATTTCTACTGAGGTAATACATCCACCAATAAAAAAACATCGTTATCACATAAGGGATAATCCTTTCTTTTTGTGTTCTTAAAAAAATGCTATCACTTAATTTTAAACGCCACAATAAAAACACTGCAAAAGCAGGAAAAAATGCAGTCAGCCAAGCCACGCTAAATAAACGCATATTTAATTGCCATTCTGTAATGCCTACAAATTCAAATGGCAATACTTGCATCAAATAAAGAAAAAAATAAGTAGGGATAAATAGGGGGTGGAATACATAAGACAATAAATGTGCAATATATTGTACTATTTTAGGTTGCGGATTTTCCATAGTTGAATTGACTACCATTCTTTTCTAAGTCTTGCGACTGGTATATTTAAAAGTTCTCTATATTTTGCTACTGTTCTTCTTGCAATATTGTAGCCTTTTTCTTGTAATTGATCGGTTAACTCATCATCACTTAATGGCTTAAGTTTATCTTCGCCTTCTATTAATTCTTGAAGGATTGCTTTAACCTCTTTTGTGCTTACTTCTTCACCACTATCTGTAGTCAATGATTCACTAAAAAAATACTTTAATAAATAAGTGCCAAACTCTGTTTGTACATATTTACTATTGGCTACCCTACTCACCGTAGAAACGTCTAAATTGGTTTTTTCTGCAATGTCCTTTAAAATCATTGGACGAAGCGATGTGGTATCTCCACTCAAGAAAAAGGCAGACTGATACTCTAAAATCGCATTCATCGTTAACAACAAAGTCTGTTGTCTTTGAAGAATCATCTCAATGAACCATTTGGCTGAGTCTATCTTTTGCTTGATAAAAAAGACAGCTTCTTTTTGAGACTTATCTTGTTTTTTCCCGCCCTCATATTCTTTTAGCATTAACTTATAGTCATCACTAATGACCAATGGTGGCGCATTACGGCTATTCAATGTCAATTCTAATTTGCCATTATTAATTAGTACGGTAAAGTCTGGAATGATATACATTTCGGCTTCATTGGTATAGCTCGTCTCTGCACCTGGCTTTGGATTCAAGGTTAGAATCTGATGCAATACCTCCTTCATCCCTAATTCATCTAAGTGTAAACTCTTTTGAATTTTATCGTAATGCTTCCTGGTAAACTCTTCAAAATATTTTTCTAAAATGAGTATGGCAATTTTTCTGGCTTCATCATCGGAATATAATTTTCCTCTACTGTCCGATAAATGTGCCGACTCTCCTTCTCCTTTGCTGCGAAGTTGAATTAGCAAACATTCTTTTAAATCTCTTGCAGCAATCCCTACTGGATCAAATGCTTGAACCTTTTTTAATATTTGCTCAATCTCTTTTTCCTCTACCCACATGCTTTGTTTGAAAGCCAGGTCATCTGCAATAGATTGCATGGCCCTTCTTAAATAACCATCATCATCTAAGCTTCCTATAATTTGTTCTGCTATTTTAAATCCTCTTTCATCTAGCGCTAGCATACTTAATTGATCCATCAGTACTTCGTGCAAGCTCATTTCCGCTTTAATCGGAATCACTTTATCATTATCTAGTTCAGGATAAAAATCGTCTCTGGTTTTATAATCTGCTACTTCATCATCATAACTGTACTCACTTAATTCTTCATTGCTCATTTCAAATTCATCTACAGGCACCGCTTCTTCATCATCATGCATGTCTTGCAATAAATCATCACTCATCTCTTCTGGAGAGGTGAAGTCGGATTCCAAAAGTGCCACATCCACCTCTAGCGCTGGGTTCTCCTCTAATTCTTCTTTAATTCTTTGCTCAATTTGTGCACTAGGAATTTGCAACAACTTCATCAATTGTATTTGTTGAGGTGACAATCTTTGTAATTGTCTTTGCTGCATGGATTGTCCTAATGCCATAACCTTAGCTTATGTTAGAACTTTTTTTAACACAGCAAGAAAAGCTGCACCTTTTTCATGGATTTGCTCCTCCGTCCATAATAAACTTATTGCTGTAGAAATACACTTACTCATAACCGCATCACTTTTAGAGAAATCGGTATGTTGTAAGGCAGTCAATGCTTTTTGTTGAGCTTCGGACAATGGGTATAAACTTGTTGCATTTTTTAAATGATCCCATTTTCTGATATAGTGCCAATTATTTCCGTACCAATAAAAATTACCAGCAAGTATACCAGCTTCTTTAAAAGCTGCAATAGCGTTTTCGGTATCTTGTTGACTTGGTAAGAACCAAGATAAGAAGCTATAGCTATCCCCTGCTGGATCTGGCACCACTCTAAATTGTATCCCTGGAACTTGCTCTAAATAAGAACGTAAAATTTGATTGTTCTTTTTCTGAATCGCTAAAAAAGAATCTAATTTTCTAATTTGTGCTACACCAACCGCGGCGTGTAATTCACTGATACGAAAGTTATAACCCAATGCTGGATGCAAATCTGCGCCTCTATCTACTCCTAAGTGATCGTGCCCATGGTCTGTGAATGCATCCGATTTGGTGTACACTTCTTTATCGTTGGTCATGATCACACCACCTTCTCCACAAGTAATTGTTTTTACAAAATCAAAAGAGAATGTGCCTGCATGTCCAATCGTTCCTAAATGTTTTCCTTTATAAGTTCCGCCGATGCTTTGACAAGCATCTTCTAGTAAAATTAAATTGTGTTCTTTACAAATTTCAACTAACGCATCCATGTCTGCCATGCTTCCACACATATGCACAGGCATCACACATTTTGTTTTGCTAGTGATAGCAGCGCGAACAGCAGCTGGTGACAAAGTCAAGCTTTCATCAATATCCACCAACACAGGAATAGCACCCATACTTAAGATGGCTTCGAAACTTGCCACAAAAGTAAATGCGGGCATAATCACTTCATCCCCTGCACCTACCCCAAGTGCCGCCATCGCTGTTGTCAAGGCAGCTGTTCCACTAGATGTCAATTGTGCATATTTCGAACCAAAAGTGGCGCAAACTGCTGCCTCCAACTCTTTGGATTTCCAAATTCCTTTTCTTGGTCCATCAAATCCATAACGCATTAAAATGCCTGTCTCCAAGACATCATTTACTTCTTTCTTTTCTTCTGCTCCAAATAATTCAAAACCGGGCATATGCTTGATTTTTAATGATAAACAAAGGTAGTTTAAAAAATGAAAATTGAGGGTTTTTCCGTATTTTGCGTTCCTAAAAAAAGACTAGAACTCATGGAGTATAACAAATTGATTTCCGTTTCAGGTATGTCAGGATTATTTGAATTATTAACAAGTAAAAGTGATGGTGCAATTGCTAGATCCCTTGAGACGAATGCGACTCAATTTATCAGTTCCAGAGCCTACCAGTTCTCTCATTTAGAGAGTATTGAAGTGTTTACCACAAAGGATAACGTGTTTTTGGCAGAAGTGTTCATTGCAATGGGTAACTCAAAGGAAGCGCTTCCAAACGAGAAAGATGCAAAAGCAACTCAAGCCTACTTTAAAAAAGTATTCCCAAATATGGATTTTGAGCGTGTGTATGCGAGTGATATGAAGAAAATGGTCAAGTGGTTTGCTCAATTACAACAACACCAAGTCACACCAACCTTACCAGAATTAGACGAGGAAGACGCGGAAGCTTAATTGAATGTACAAGGTATCATCCCTTTCATCAAATAGTTAAAAAAAGGTTTGCCTATTATGGGTAAGCCTTTTTTTATCCTTAAATTGCCATACATAATCTTGATATGAAAAAAATAGTCTTAGGAAGTTTATTATTAGTAGGATTGGCCAACACATTGCAGGCACAAAAAATGAGTGAGAAAAAGTGGATTAGAAGACAATTTTCTGCATTGAACATGGACCAAAAAATTGGACAGTTAATGGTCATTAGAGCGCATAGCAATTGGCCACAAGATAAAATTGATTCCATTACAAATTTAATTCAACAGTACAATGTAGGTGGACTATGCTTTTTTCAGGGAGGGCCTGTTCGACAAGCATTACAAACCAATGCCTACCAAACTGTTGCTAAGACGCCTTTGTTCATTGCCATTGATGCAGAATGGGGCTTAGGTATGCGATTAGATAGTGTTGAATCTTTTCCAAGACAACTTTCGATGGGCGCATTTGCCTCAAGTGATTTAGTGTACCAAATGGGTGCAGCCATTGCAGCGCAATGTAAAAGATTGGGCATACAAATTAATTATGCTCCAGTCATAGATATCAACAACAATCCTTTGAATCCAGTCATCAATGATCGAAGTTTTGGTCAGGGTAAAAAGCAAGTGATTCAGCAAAGTATTGCTTTTATGAAAGGCTTACAAGATAATGGGGTGATGGCCACTGCAAAACATTTTCCTGGACACGGAGATGTCAATGTGGATTCTCATTTTGATTTACCTGTCATTTATAAATCAAAAGCCGAATTAGATAGTCTTGAATTAGCCCCTTTTAAGGCATTGATTGATGCAGGTATCGCATCTATTATGGTGGCACATTTATCTGTTCCAGCAATAGACGATCGACCAAAATACGCCACTTCATTGTCTCCAAATGCAGTCAATGGATTGTTAAAAAAGGAGTTGGGATTCAAAGGCATTAGTGTCACTGATGCGATGGACATGAAAGCCATTGCAAATTACTTTCCACAAGGAGAAGCCAATGTACAGGCCATTCTAGCCGGAAACGATATGTTGTGCTTACCAGGCGAAATTGGACAATCCATCCAAAAAGTAAGAGAAGCGGTTAAAAAAAGAAGGATTAAACGCTCAGATATCAATGCGCGCGTTAAAAAAATATTAGCAGCAAAATATAAATACGGCTTAGATCTGTCAAAACAAATTGATACCTCCAATATCATTGCAGATTTAAATCAATCTGTTGGCACCATCAACGCTGCTATGGCACAACAATCACTTACCTATTTAAGGGCAACAAATAGTCCAGTATTAAATAATAAGACAGCCTACCTTGCCTTTAATGCCAAATCTACAAATACATTGATTGCCTCTTTAGCATTCAATTATGGTGTAAAGGTTTTTAAAACGAGCGGAAAAGATGTAAACGAATTGGCATTAATCAATGATAGTCTAAAAGCCTATGATCAAGTGATTATTGGACTTCACGGTTACAGCAGAAGACCTGCCAATCATTTTGAGCTACCAGCAGCCACCTTGCAATTTTTAAATGAAATGGGGCACGAAAATTGGATACATTTAATTTTTGGGAATCCCTATGCTGTTGGAGATTTTAAAACAATCAATAATATTTTATTTGCTTTTGAAGATACTAAATACAGTCATGGTGCAGTACAAAAATGGCTAGAAGGAAAACTACAAGCAGGTGGAACTTTACCTGTTACAATCAGCCCAGAGTTACAATATGGGATGCCTTCTGAGTCCGCTGTTAAAAAAAAAGTTTTAGCAACAGAAATCCTTCCAGTCAATATTGATCAAGTACAACTCGCAAAAATAGATTCCATTGTAGCTGATGCCATTGTAAAAACTGCTATTCCTGGGTGTCAAGTATTGGTGGCTAAAAACAATCAAATTGTTTTTAATAAAAGCTATGGTACGATTGCCGGAGATCAAAGCCAGCTAGTGACCAATACCACTTTGTATGACCTTGCTTCTGTTACAAAAACGAGTGCTACCACGGTTGCTATCATGAAATTGGTAGAGGAGGGTAAAGTGGATATTGAAAAAACAGTTGGAGACTACTTACCTTGGGTGGTAGGAAATTCTAAGGCGACTATTCGTTTGAAAGATTTGCTTTTGCATGAAGCTGGATTGTATCCATACATCAAATTTTACGAATCTTTATTAAATGCAGATGGGACAATTAATTCGAGATGGATTGTGCCTGTGCAAGATGCAAAGCATCAATTGATGGTGAGTCCTGGTAAATACCTTGCGAACAATTGGATGGATAGTATTCGATTAAAAATATTAAATAGTCCAGTATCTACTCCAGGGAAATATGTATACAGTGACAATGATTTTATTTTCCTTGGTAATATTGTAGAACAAGTTACAGGAATGAATCTTCATGAGTATTGCACAAAAACCTTTTATGGACCAATGCAAATGCACAGTACAGGTTTTTTACCACTTGAAAGAGCAGATAAATCCAATATCGCTGCATCAGAATTAGACAATTATTTTAGAAAAGAACTTGTTCAAGGTTCGGTGCATGACGAAGGTGCGTCTACCATGGGTGGCGTTGCTGGCCATGCAGGTTTGTTTAGCAATGCAACCGATTTAGCAAAATTATATATGATGCTATTGAATGGAGGACAATGGGATGGACAACAATATCTAAAACCATCCACCATACAATTGTTTACAAGCTACCAATCTGCAACAAGCAGAAGAGGACTTGGATTTGATAAAACTGCCAAAGACAATGCCATTTCAAAAGACCCTTATCCAAGTTTAAGTGCTCCAACTTCAGTATTTGGCCACACAGGGTTTACTGGAACTTGTGTTTGGGCAGATCCGGACAATCAATTATTATATATTTTTCTTTCCAACAGGGTATTCCCAACAAGAGACAACAAAGCATTTAGCACACTTAATTTAAGAGCCAAAATTCAAGAACAGATATATCAAGCGATAAAAAAATAAAATGCAAAAATGGCTTTATATTTTGATAGGACTAATTGGGTTAGCAACACCATTGCAAGCACAATTAAAGTTAGGCCCTGTGGGTTCCTGGCGTGCACATTTTTCCAATGAGTCGATTCAGCAAGTCATAAAAGGCGATCAACTCTATGTTGCAGCAGCCAATCAAATCATTCAAATTGATGCAAAAAAACAGGTTAGCTATCTCAATACCACAACGGGTTTACATGCCACAGGGATGCACAAAATTGCATGGCACCCTATCGAAAATCAACTTGTAATAGCCTATAAAAATAGCCGTATAGATATAGTACAAGGTGACCAAATCACTTTGATTGATGATATACAAAATTCAAACTTATATGCTGATAAGACCATCAATGACTTGGTAGTTTTCAATAACAACACATACCTCTCTTGTAATTTTGGCATCGTAGTGATTGATTTACTAAAAAAAGAAATTAAATCCACTATTTTCCCAAATAACAATCGTCAGAGTACAAAAGTCTTCCAAACTTTAATCTATCAAAATAAAATTTTTGCATTAACGGAAAATGGGATATGGTCTAGTGCTTTGAATCAAAATAGTAATTGGAGTCTTGAAAATACAATGGGCATTGATGGAATAAAAAATATGTTTGTATTTAAAAATCAACTTTATTTTAACAACCAGCAAAAAATTTATCCTTACAATAGTTCTATTGCAAGTTATGAAATTAGTGCAGGTACCATTGAGACCATCCTTGTTGACGAAGTGCAAATTTTAGCAGGCATCTCTTATCAAAACAAGGGTGCTATCATCAAATTCAATAGCAATCAATCCAATACAGTACTCATAGATACGACAGTTTTGGTCAAACCGGTTGGATTGCTTAAAGACGGCAATACCATATGGGTTGCCGATAGCAGCAAAGGCCTTTATGAAAAAAATGAACAACCAAAATGGACTGCACTGGGCGGGCCATTTAGTAATGCATATGGCAGTAATGCATTTTCATCGCACCAATTACTCATGAGCTATGGAGCAAATAAAATTGGGATATCCAATTTCAATGAAAATGGTTGGTCTAATTTTACCCAAATTCAAAATTTAAAAATTAACAATGTTGATGCGGTATCCATTGACCCTATTGACCAAAGTTGGTGGTTTGGTATGGGCAATCAATTGATCCATTATGACCCCAACAATAAAACAATTGAACAAGCAATTCCCAATGCAGCCAAGGGTTCGATTCAATTTATCCAACAAAAATCGGATGGTAGTACTACACTTTTAAAAGAAGGATTTGGTCTCCTTGTAAAAGAAGGTGCGCAATGGAATAGTTATCCCATACAAGTCAATTATAGCGCTACTAACTTGAAAAAAATGGTCGTTAGCAATAGTGGTTTAACCTGGATCATTGGACCTAAACAACAAGGTGTGTTACTATTTCAAAAACAAAATAACCAAGCCATTTGGAGACAATTGAATACAGGAAAAGGTTCGGGTAATTTACCAAGTATGGAGGTGACTGCCATCACCGAGGATAAAGATGGAAGCATATGGGTTGGAACAGATAATGGTATTGCCATTTTTCAATGCAGCAATATCAACGAAGCTTGTGATGCTTACTTGCCCATAGTTGAAAGTAATGGATTCAATGGCTATTTATTTCAAAAGGAAACCATTCATTGTATCAGTATAAATGGTGCAAATCAAAAATGGATTGGGACGAATAATGGAGCTTGGTTAATGAGTAAAGATGGCACTGAAGTGCTAAAACATTTTACGACAGAAAATAGCCCCCTTCCCGATAACACAGTCTTATCTATTGGTATTGAGCCAACGGACGGAGATGTTTTTTTGTTTACAAAGCATGAAATTGTAAGTTATAAAGGAGAAGCCACCGAAAGTAGCGCTACCCAATCGGCCATTAAAATCTACCCCAATCCTATTGCGCCAGGTTACAGTGGGCCAATTTTAATTAAAAATTTAGTCAACAACGCTTTAGTTAAAATCACAGATATAAATGGGCAACTTATGATGCAAACAAGATCACTGGGAGGTCAAGCAATATGGAATGGCAGAGACCAATACCAACGTAAAGTTGCATCCGGCATTTACTTGATCTTTGTTCGAGATGATATGGGCATTGAGAAAGCCGTTGGAAAAATTATGATCAGTGCAGGCTATTAGTTTGCAGAAAAATCAAATTGTTTAAACATTTTAAATTTCCAAGAATCACGTTCTCCTTGCACCACTCTATACATTAACTGCCTAATTTTATTGGTTGGTTCTTTAATAGTTGTATCGGTAGGATAAATTGGAAACTTTCTAAATAATACGCCTTCTACTAACTTGTACTCATCCTTACCTCTATAACCTTTACTTAATTCCATATCATTTAAAAGATCAGGAAATAAAATTGGTGCAATGCTTTCGTTGTCTTTGGAACAAATTGGGAAAATACTTTTTTTGCCGGCTGCGTCTTCAATGAAAATAATGATATCTGGAAATCCATCCATATTTAAATCATCAATTTCAGCGCTGAGTACCCTGGCCTTCAATTCTATGGAAGCTTCTCTGGACTCAGACTTAAAACCAATTGGTCTAATATTTAACACATTTTTATCTGGTGATCTGTTCGTGCAAGAAATTCGATAACCAGCTTTACCAATTTTCATAGTACTGTCATATTTAGACCAAACCTGTCCAATTAATTGCCCAGAAAAAATGAGCATAAAGCTTAATAAAATAATACGCATACTTTACAATTAATGAATGATAGCTGTGATACTAATTTCAACATTGACATTTCTTGGCAATGTTTTTACCGCCACGGTTTCACGAGCAGGAAAATCAGCATTAAAATAACTTCCATACACTTGGTTCACAGCAGCAAATAAATCCATATTACTTAAAAAAATACTGGTCTTTACAATATGATCGAAACTGATATTTGCTTCTTCTAATATGGCTTTAATATTCTCCATCACCTGTGTTGTCTCGGCTTCGATAGTAGATAAAACCAGCTCGCCTGTAGCAGGATCAAATGCAATTTGACCACTTGCAAATAAAAATCCGTTGGCTATCACAGCTTGACTATATGGACCAATAGGTGCAGGCACTTTGTTAGATTGGATGATTTGTTTAGACATATAATATATTTTAGAATTGCAATTTCTAATTTTTTGGGCAAATCCCACCTATTTTTGCAATACAATTTTAAGACTTGGCTAAATTATTAATTATAGACACTGCTTTGGAAGAAGCTATTATTGCTTTGAGTAAGGATGGAAAAATCATTGCCGAACTAACCAATCGGGAGACCCATAGCCACGCAAGCTTCATTCAAGTGGCCATTGCCAACCTATTAGCAAGTCAACAAATTGCAATCAATGAATTAGATGCCATTGCGGTGACTTTAGGGCCAGGAAGTTATACTGGCTTAAGGGTTGGATTGGCAACGGCAAAAGGCATTGCCTATGCCCTTCAAAAACCTTTGATAGGTCTATCTAATTTGAACGCGTTGGCATTTGCTGCAATTAAACATACCTATCAAACAATTGCAGCCCCGTTCCATATTTTTTCAATGATCGATGCAAGGAGGATGGAAGTCTTTGGGGCTATCTATGATGCATCCTGCAACCCAGTTGTATTAGAACAAGCAATGGTGCTTGATCAAACAAATTGGACTCGTCTTATTACCACGCCTACTATCTGTATTGGGAATGGTCTAACAAAAACAAAAGACTTTACGAGTCCTCATCTAGTGACCTATCTAAATGAGACATACAGTAGCCAAGACTTACTTGAATTAGCACTCATAAAATTAAATGCAGGTCAATTTGAGGATTTAGCGTACGTGGGTCCTAATTACCTCAAAGAGGTGTACATTGTACCAAATAAATTGTAACATATAAAAAAAAGTTATGTATTAATTATTCATTAACTTTACAATGTAAACAATTCATAACCCCCAATATGTAATTTGTCATGAATCAATCATTACCCTTGCTACAATTAGCCAATGGCACCACACCAATAAAAGTGGATTTAAATCATAGCAAAAAAGCTGCAATGATTTTAAGAGCCTTGAATCACAAGCTTCGTCAACAAATTTTAAAACTAATTGACGAAAACCAGAAGATGACCGTAACAGAGATCTATGTAAAACTTAGATTAGAACAGTCAGTTGCTTCACAGCATTTAGCCATTTTAAGAAGAGCTGGAATTGTTATCACAGTTCGCGAAGGCAAGTTTATATTTTATATGGTGGACTACAATCGTCTTGATCAGGTAAACCAATTTGTAGAACAACTAGTTGGATAATATGGAGCTAAGCTTAGATCAATTTTTAATCTTGTCTAAAGATGATGCTGTACAAATCATTGATACCAGGTTGGATGTTGATTTTTTACAGGGTTATATTCCTGGATCTATCCATATAGCATTAGAAGAAATCAAAACATTGAATGCCCTCAAAATAATTGAGCAAGATTGCCCTATTATTTTAGTGTGCACCCAAGGCACTGAGGAAGTCCTAATAAAGCGTTTTGAACTTTTAGGATACACCCAAGTCAAAGGCTATTTGCAAGGCGGCTTTTCAACCTGGTCAGAAGCAGAACAAAAAATTGATTTAATCATCGAGGTAGAGGTGGATGAACTAGCAATGGATATCCCCTTTGACGAATACTTAATGATTTTAGATATTCGCGCCGAAGAGGTCTACGATAAAGCCCATATAAAAAACTCAATCAATCTTCCATTAATAGAATTTAGTGATCCTGGTGCGATGTCAGAACTAGATGAGCATTTTAATATTTATCTTATAGACGATTTAGGTAAACAGTTATTACTAGCAGCCTCTGTATTAAAAAAACAAGGTATACATAATATTAGAATTGTTCAAGATGGCTGGGACGCAGTGGAGTTCTTAAAAAATAAATTTACGATTGTTAGTTCCCCAAAAAAGAATCCTTCTGAAGACCAAGCTTTTCAATAACACATCTGATTCAAGTTCAAATTTTCTTAATTCAGTTATTGATTCAGCTCATAATTCAGCTATTAATTAGTCCACTACTAAATGCCCATAGGTGGCTGCATCATAAGTATAGCGCCATCTGCGGTGACTCCATAAATAATTAGCTGGTTCTTTTCTAATTTTATCCTCTAAGGTTTTTACAAACAGTGCGGTTAATTGTCCATCTTTAAAATAATTAGGGACGGTGGTCATGACTTCATATTGAGAATGATAATGACCACGCTTAGTGCTATAAAAATGAACAAAAACTTGTGCAGTATTATTTAGTTTAGCCCCCTTTTCTGGCCCTTTTACGAAGGGTGTCAATTGTCCAAAAAATGGAATCCAAAAAGCAGCATTTATGTTACCTGGATTTTGATCTGCAGCTAAAGCCAATGCATATTTTCCTGTAGATGCATATTGATGAAACTGATTTTTAAAGTTGGTTGCTGGTATTAAGATGCTGCCATATCTTTTACGCATATCCAAAATTAAACGATCAAAATAACGATTGCTTAAAGGCATATAGACACCAATGAAAGGATACTTACCGTATTTAGCAGCACCCCAATTGGCGTATTCCCAATTGAAAAAATGTCCTGCCATGATTTGAACATTTTGCCCTGTGGCATAGATGTCATTGAGTACTTGGACATTGGATGTAAAGCGCTTTTTAAAACTTGCATCAGACATAGAGATCAACTTAATGGTCTCAAAAAAAGTGTCAGCAAATTTTTGGTAAAATGCTTTTGCAATTTGATTGCGCTCTTGAATGGTTTTATTTGGGAAAGCAATCGCTAAATTATGATGCACTACCTCTAGCCTGTATTTTAAAATTGTACTCAATAAAAAGGCCACGCCATCACTTAACACATAAACGACAGGCCAGGGAATCAATGAGATCAAATAAAAAAAGCCATAGAATATTGAATACATACAATCATTATTTACTTGGCTCAATCCAAGCATTGTGTTCTTTTAGTAATAAAATTAATTCATCTACAGCCACATTGCTATCAATATTACGCTTCATCACTTCTTTGCCTTTATATAAAGTAATCTTCCCTACCCCACTGCCCACATAACCAAAGTCAGCATCCGCCATTTCTCCAGGGCCATTTACAATACAGCCCATGATCGCTATTTTTAAACCTTTTAAATGATTGGTGACAGCTCTTATTTTTGCAGTTGTTTCTTGAAGTTCAAATAAAGTTCGTCCACAACTCGGACAAGAAATGTATTCGGTTTTAGAAATTCTGGTTCTAGTGGCTTGTAAAATTCCAAATGCAGTGGTATTCAATAATTGCTCAATACTTGAATTGTTAAAATAATTACGGCCAGATACATTCGACCCATTCACGCTAGCATCATAGGCAGCTTGACTTAATCCTAAACATATTCCATCTCCAATACCTTCTAATAATAAAGCACCTGTCTCAATGGCAAAGTGAATTAAGTGTTCGTCTGTTGTTTGCCATTGACTATCAGTGACTAAAATAATGGGTTGTTGTATTTCCATTTGCATCAACTTGATAGCCATTCTTCTCACTGCTTGCATGGCATTATTACATTGACTGCTCAAACAAAAAACAACAGAGTCATCTTTTGCAATTTGTAACAATAACTCATCTGCAATAGGTGAAAGGTCACTATAACAATCTATTTGTACAAAATTAAGTTGCGGATGTTTTGCATCCAAGGCCATATAAGAAGCGGCATCCAAGATTGGATGGTACTTTTCGGTATTGTTGGCAAGCGCACAAACAGCAGGCGTTGCCACAATACTTAAAGTTCCAGGTAAGTTAAAATCTAAAGGCGTATTACCAATGAATACATAATCAGCCGCGGCATCCGATATCGTCCATTTATCTGTAGCAACATCATAGGTATAACCAATCGCAACCAAGTCTGCTGGTTGTATCATGGCTAAATGACTCAAATCTGCGATCACCACAGGCACTTGTTTCCCGCCAATATTGCGCACTGCTTTTGTTGTGCGTCTTG
>JBMOFB010000011.1:0-29719 GCA_049314475.1 Sediminibacterium sp. | reverse complement strand
ACATTAGAAGAGCCACCACCCTATGCTATTTTCATTTTAGCAACCACCGAAAAGCATAAAATTCTTCCAACTATTTTAAGTAGATGTCAAATTTTTGACTTTAAAAGAATTGTGCCAGAAGATACCGTAAAGCACTTAGAGGAAATCGTAGAAAAAGAACATATCAAAGCCGAAAGAAATGCATTGCAATTGATTGCTCAAAAAAGCGAAGGTTGTATGAGAGATGCATTAAGCATTCTTGATAAAATTGTAAGTTTCTCTAATGGCGCATTGACTTATGAGAATACCCTAGAACATTTAAATATTTTAGACGAAGGTTATTTCTTTAAATTATTAACCCACCTTACAGAGCAAGACCTAACAAGTGCCATGCTGCTATACGACGAAATCAATCAAAAAGGTTTTGAGGGAGACACAGTGTTATATGGCATGGCTGCATTCATTAGAAACATACTTGTTTGTAAAGACAAGGCCAGCGCGCATTTGCTTGAATCTATTGAGGGCTGGAGAGACCAATACCTAGCTGCTGCAGAAAAAATTGGCACACCCTATTTAGTTAGTGCATTGAATATTTTAAATGAATCCGAGATTCAATTTAAGATGGCACGTAATAAAAGATTGCACGTAGAATTGGCCTTGATTAAACTCAATTTTTTACAACAAGCAATTGAATTAAGTATGGAAGATGGCCAACTAGTAAAAAAAAAACTAGTTGATAGTCATTATCCTATTCGCACCAAAAAGATCATTCCTTTAAGTCAAATCGTTGTCAATGCTGAAGCTAAATTGGTGATTGAGACAGCAGCACCAGTTAAGCATCCAATATCCAATCCAATAGTTCCTGCTAAAAATATGGTTACTTCTCCAGTTCAAAATACACCAATCATTGAACCAGATGTAACTGCTAACCTTCCTTCAGAAAATGCTGCTCATCCTTCGGTTACACCAAATGTTGGTAGCAAGAAAAGTTTATTGGCGGTATTGCAACAAAAATATGGAAGTGAGTACAATATCGAGGAAGTCAAAGAAGCCATTTCTTTGAACATGGAGACATTGCAATTATGCTGGAACGACTACGCCCATAAAATGGAGCAAGAGCAGAAGCACTCAGTGGCAGGCACTTTTAGAATGGCAACACTTCAAATAGAAGATCCAACACATTTTACCATTACAGTACCCGCATTGACAGGTCAGAAATTTGTAGAACAAGAGCGAATGCGTTTAATGGAAACCATTTGGGAACGTTTTCAAAACAGAGCCATTCAATTTAGTATTCTAGTAGATGCGGGCGAAAAAGAGGCTGTGCCTTTGTACATGAAACTCAATAGCAAGCAAAAATTCGACCATATAGCAAAGCAATATCCTTTGGTGCAAGTGCTAAAGGAACGTTTGAATTTAGAAGTGAATTTTTAAATCAATACTAGACCCTTTGCATTTAATTTAAAAGAGGTATTGGTTTTACAATTTTACCTTTGTAAAACCTTTCTGTTTTAGGTATTGAAAAACCTTTTGGCGATGGTCCCCTTGTATTATAATTTCTCCATCTTTGACTGCGCCACCTGTGCCACAAAAGTTTTTTAGCGCTTTACCCAATGCTTCAAGGTCCGCATCTGCACCTTCAAAACCATAGACAATAGTAACTGTCTTTCCAGCTCGATGCTTGGTCTCTAAAATCACCCTAAGCATTTGTTCTGCCGGATCTAAAGTTAATTTTTCTGCTTCGGCATTAGGTGGTACATAATCTGGATTGGTGCTATACACTAATGGAATACTGGAAAAACTATTAAAGGTGTTTTTTGACTTCTTATTCATCTTTATACTTAAGCGTCTTTTGACTTAAATTCATTTGACTTAACTTCTTTAAGCAATTAATTCACCCTCATACTTACAATCACAAATCCTTTCTTGGTGGATTGAAGCAATAAGGTTAAATTATATTTCTGTTGGCTGGATAATAACTTGCCAGTTAGGTATAAGGTATTGCCTAATTTTCTTTCTGCACTTTTTTCAAAACCAATAATATTTTTTTGATTAAAAAAAGCTTGCAAAGTTTCATTGGCTTGTTGTGCATTCAATGGCTTGGCAGCTACTTTATCTAAAATACTTGACTCTACTTGGTTGTCCCAAAACATTTGTAAAGCACTAAAGTTGCCTGTTTGCAAATGTTGCACTAAAACTTCTGCATCATTTTGTGCTTTAACGCTAAAGCTGCAGTGCAAAAGTGCCAATACAACAAGTAATTTAGATATTAACTTCATTTTTGTCTATTATAGTAGGATAAAGTTTGTAATGTGCCTAGTATTTTGAAACTTTGAGGTATAAAAATAAACAAATAATAAGCAACGCTATAAAAAGATAAATAAATATGTCAAAAAAAGTACTATTAGTGATTATGGATGGATGGGGATTGGGCCAAATTGCTAAGGCAGATGCAATTCAGCATGCACAGGTGCCTTTTGTGACTAGCCTCTACCATCAATACCCTAATACGACTTTAGTGACTTGTGGAGAGGAAGTTGGTTTGCCAGAAGGACAGATGGGCAATAGTGAAGTAGGTCATTTGAATTTAGGTGCAGGAAGAATCGTTTACCAAGAATTACAAAGAATTAATGTAGCCATTAAAACAGGTGAATTTACAAGCCATCCTGCACTCCTTCAGTCTATTCGTTATGCCAAAGAAAACAATAAGCCATTGCATTTAATTGGCTTAGTAAGTGATGGAGGTGTGCATGCACATTCAGCACATCTAAAAGCTTTATGTGATTTATGTAAGACGGAAGGATTAACCAATGTATTTATTCATGCGTTCACCGATGGTCGTGATACAGATCCAAAGAGTGGACAATGCTATATAGAATCCTTAGAAACGCATTTAAAAAAATCAGTTGGTACAATAGCGACTATAAGTGGAAGGTATTACGCCATGGATAGAGACAAGCGTTGGGAGCGTGTTCAATTGGCCTACAATGCCCTAGTGAAAGGGACTGGAAGTACTGCTACTAGTGCACTTGAAGCCATTCAAGAAAATTATGCAAAGGATATTACAGATGAATTTATTTTACCTACTGTGATTACCGAAAATGGTCAGCCTATCGCAACCATCCAAGATGAAGATGCGGTGATTTGTTTTAATTTTAGAACTGACCGATGCAGGGAAATTACAGAAGTATTGACACAAAAAGATTTTCCTGAATTGGACATGCATGCATTAAAATTGCATTACACAACCATGACCAAATACGATGAGACATTTAAAAATGTGTATGTGGTATTTGAAAACGATAATCTTGTGAATACTTTAGGAGAAGTGTTAGCCAATCATCATAAAAAACAAATTCGAATTGCTGAAACAGAAAAGTATCCACACGTGACTTTCTTTTTTAGCGGCGGACGTGAGCAGCCATTTGAAGGTGAAACTAGAATCATGGTAGCATCCCCTAAAGTAGCTACTTATGACTTACAACCGGAAATGAGCGCTACTGAATTAACAGATAAAATCTTACCCGAAATCAATGCTGGCAACCCTGATTTTATTTGTCTCAACTATGCCAATGCAGACATGGTTGGACATACAGGCGTTTTTAGTGCAGTGGTCAAAGCAGTTGAAACAGTGGATGTCTGTGTCGAAAAAGTAGTGACTGCTGGTTTAAACAATGGCTACACAATTTTCTTAACAGCAGATCATGGCAATGCAGATTTTATGATGAACGAAGATGGTAGTCCAAACACAGCCCATTCATTGAATCTAGTTCCATTCTTTATTATTGATCATCATTGGAAAGGTTCTATTCAACCAGGTAAATTGGGTGATCTTGCACCAACTATTTTACACATGATGGAATTACCCATTCCAAAAGAAATGACAGGAACAGTTTTAATTGAAGCGTGAATACGCCCTTAAACAAAAAGATGAAAATACATAAAGCAACTTACCTTATATCTAGTCCTAATTACGACCAATGCCTTGTTTTACAAGCACCTGAATATGCATTCATTGGCAGGAGTAATGTTGGTAAGTCCTCCATCATCAATGCTATTTGTGGCCAAAAAGGATTGGCTAAAACCTCTTCTGCTCCTGGGAAGACACAATTGATCAATCATTTTGAAATCATTAGCAATGAAGTGGTGAAAGGGCGTCCAGAGAAATGGTATATTGTGGATTTACCTGGATATGGCTATGCTAAAGTAGCACAAAGCAGCCGTCGTAGGTGGGAGCAAATGATTGAAAATTATTTACGCAAAAGACCCAATTTAAACATGGTCTTTGTGTTGATTGATTCTAGACATAGCCCACAAAAAATAGATATTGAATTCGTTGAACAATTATTTCAATGGCAAATTCCTTATACCCTTATCTTCACCAAATCCGATAAAGAAAAGCCAGGTGTAGTAAAGCGCAATGTAGAAGCTTTTTTTGAAACATTAAAAACAATACTACCTTATTTACCTGAAGGATTTGTAACCAGTGCAGAAAAAAAATTAGGTACCGAAGAAGTGCTTGATTGCATTGCACGCTATAACTTACTCTATAACGAAGATAAAGCTTCCAAATAATATGAAAATTCTGATCCAATACATCAAGCCATTTAAAGGCTTAGTTTTTTTAGCCTTTTTACTTGCTGCTATCAACCAAACTTTTTCTTTATTTGATCCAATGATCTTTGGAAAGCTAATTGATGGGTTTGCTAAAAATCCATTTTTAGATCCAGCTGGCAATGAACGCACCCAAGCGATGTTTTTACAAGGTGTGGGCAATATGTTATTGCTTTTAGTAGGTACTGCTATGGTGAGTAGAATTGCAAAAGCTTTTCAGGATTATATTGTAAATGTGATTATTCAAAAATTTGGCGCTGCCTTATTTACAGATGGTTTAAAGCATTCCATGCAATTACCCTACCAAGCTTTTGAAGACCAAAGAAGTGGTGAAACCTTATCCATCCTTACAAAAGCACGTGCGGATTGTGAAAAATTCATCAGCTATGTGATCAATGTGGTATTTGGAATTATAGTGAGTGTGGTATTTGTTTCTATCTATGCAACCCGTCTTCATTGGTCTATCATTCCAATTTATATTGGAGGTGCTAGCATGATTGCTTATGTGACTAATTTACTGAGTAAGAAGATTAAAGTCATTCAAAAAAATATTGTAAAAGAAACAACTAGCTTGGCAGGTACCACTACAGAAAGTTTAAGGAATATTGAATTGGTAAAAAGTCTTGGATTGACCAGTCAAGAAATTAACAGACTCAATAATAACACGTATAAAATATTAGCACTTGAACTAAAGAAAGTAAAAAATATTCGTTCTTTAAGTTTTATACAAGGCACGATGGTGAATGCTTTAAGACAAGTCATCACATTCACTTTAATGTGGTTGATCTTTAAAGAAATTTTGACAGTAGGTCAATTGATCTCCCTACAGTTTTATAGCTTCTTTATTTTTGGGCCATTACAGGAAATTGGTAGTATTATTTTAAGTTACAGAGAAACCGAAGCGTCTTTGAATAATTTTGATGCCTTGATGAAAAAGCCAATAGATACACCACCTGCAAACCCAATTGCCATTGGCGAAATTGAGCAGTTAGCTTTTAAACAAGTGGGCTTTCAACATCAAACTGCTAATTTTAAAGCCATTGATCAAATTAGTTTTGAAGCCAAAAAAGGGGAAACCATTGCATTTGTTGGACCATCTGGTGCGGGTAAAAGTACCTTGGTTAAATTATTGGTGGGATTATACGAACCACAAGAAGGAGAGATTTTAATGAATGGTGTAAATACGGCACAAATAGATATGAGTGCACTTAGAAATCAAATTAGTTTTGTAACGCAGGATACACAACTTTTTGCTGGAACCATTCAAGAAAACTTGGCATTCGTTGCACCAGATGCCTCTGAAGAAGATATGCTACTGGCGTTGACAAAAGCAAGTTGTGCTAATATTTTAGACAAAGGTGGCAATGGCTTAGCCACTGTGATTGGAGAAGGTGGTTTAAAATTAAGTGGTGGAGAAAAGCAAAGGCTTTCCATAGCAAGAGCATTATTAAGACATCCACATTTATTGATATTTGACGAAGCTACTTCCTCATTAGATAGTTTAACCGAAGAGTCTATTACAGATACCATTCGTGACTTATCTAAAGAAAGAGAGCAAATCACCATCATGATCGCACACAGACTTAGCACGATTATCCACGCAACAAGAATCTATGTGTTGGAAAAAGGCACAGTGATTGAATCTGGAAACCACCAAAGTTTACTAGAGGAGAAAGGATTGTATTACGCTATGTGGAGACAACAAATTGGAGAACGTAAAGGACATTAAGTACGATCATAATTTTAATAAATATTGTGCGATAAAATATTTAAATCGATAAATGATTATTTATCGTCTCTTTGGTCTCTTTCAAACCTCTTTTTTAAATACTCTAAAACAGTTGGATCCTCTAATCCTTCCATATCACTTAATTCTAATTCGATTGCTTTTGTACTTAATCGAATTTCAAGTAAGGAGACTAAAATAGAAACAGTAAAAGTAAGCAAGCTCACAGCAAAAATAAATTTTGCAATCGCTTGGTATTGAATGAAAATAAAAAACATCGAAAGCAAGGACAATAACAAAGAAGCTACCCCATAGGTTTGCATTCTTTGGATGAGTTTAATTCTATATTTAAGGTTCTTAATTTGTCTAAAAATGATTAATCGATTTTCCTGTTGTTGATACTTATCATGCAATGATCTAACACGGTTAGACAAAGCTAAAAATCGGTTGGTGTAGGCCAACATAATCAGACTAATGGCCGGGAATAATAAAGCAGGGATATTGACTGAAAGTTCCATGATATAAAAATAGTAAAAATAAACCGGTATTTTTGCACCTACCGTATGGAGAAAGAGCAGTTTAAGAAAATACAATCTAGCATTCCGCAGGAACCCGGCATTTATCAATATTTTGATGATAAAGGCAAACTATTGTATGTTGGTAAAGCCAAACATTTGAGAAATCGAGTGAGTTCTTATTTTCTGTCCAACCAACATAACTTAAAAACAATTGAACTCGTGCAACGTATTGCCGAAATCAAATTTACTATTGTTAATACAGAACATGATGCTTTTATTTTAGAGAATGAGCTTATCAAGAACTATCAGCCCAAATACAATATCAATTTAAAGGACGACAAAACATACCCCTATATTGTAATTAAAAAAGAGGCATTCCCTAGGGTATTTTTGACTAGACGAAAAATAAAAGACGGCTCTACTTATATTGGTCCATTTACACATGTATTTGCAGTGCGTGAATTGATTAACCATATTAAAGAAACAATTCCATTAAGAACTTGCACGCTACCACTGACCCCAAAAAATATTCAACAGGGTAAATTTAAAGTCTGCCTAGAATACCATTTAGGCAATTGTAAAGGACCTTGTCAAAACTTTCAAACAGAGGCTGATTATGCTGTCTCAATAGATCAGGTAAAGCATTTATTAAAAGGGAATGTAAAGCCATTGGTGCAAAACTTAAAAGAGACGATGCAGTCCCAAGCTACTGATCTTGCATTTGAAAAAGCCAATGAAACAAAGAAAAAGATTGATGAACTAGAACGCTATCAGACAAAATCAGAAATTCTAACAAAGCAACAAGAAGCCATGGATGTTTTTAGCATCGCCATGGAAGAAGATCAAGCCTATGTTAATTATCTAATGCTACAAGAAGGCCGTATTGTTCAAACACATATGTTGCCTCTTAGTATTCCATTAGAAGAATCTAAAGAAACAGTGCTTGCTTATGCCATTCATTATTTTAGGACCCAACTTGACTCCGAAGCCAAGGAGATCATTGTACCGATTGAACCCGATGAAAAAGAGTTAGGTGTGAAGTATACGGTTCCAAAACTTGGTGAGAAATTACATTTATTAGCACTCTCTCAAAAGAATGTAGATTATGCCTTAAAGGATTGGAAACATCGACAAGCCTTAGTGAAAGTCAGTGAAACAGCTCCAGTCAATGAGGTGTTGATTGAATTAAAACAATTGCTCTCCTTGCCTGTGGTACCAAACCACATTGAATGTTTTGATAACTCTAATTTTCAGGGTGCTTACCCAGTGTCTGCAATGGTCTGTTTTAAAAATGGGATAGCTAGTAAATCAGATTATCGTAAATTCAATATTAAAACCGTAATTGGTATCAATGACTTTGCAAGTATGCATGAGACCGTTTTAAGGCGCTACAGCTCGGTCTTGCAGAAAAAGCATCCACTTCCTCAGCTAATCATCATTGATGGCGGTAAAGGACAATTGAATGCTGCATTGGATGCGTTAAAAGAATTGGGTATTCAAGATAAAGTGACGACAGTAGGCTTGGCTAAAAATATTGAAGAATTATTTTTTCCAGGAGACAGTCGTTCTATTTTATTAAACTGGAATAGTGCGGCCCACAACCTTGTTCGAAATATCAGGGACGAGGTGCACCGCTTTGGTATCACTTTCCATAGAGCACAACGGTCTAAAGGAGCATTGGAAAACAGCTTGGACCACATTGAAGGCATTGGCCCAAAAACTAAAGATACTTTATTGACCTATTTTAAATCGGTGAGTAAAATAAAGACTGCCAACCCAAGTACTTTGACTGAACTGATTGGTGCTGCAAAAACTAACATCTTACTAGCTGCTTTTGAAAAAGAAAAGCAAAAAAAATAATCCATAAATTCAATCAAGCCCTAATAAAAAAATGCGACATCTAGATGTCGCATTTTTTTATTTCAATTCACTTTGAACTAGTACACCCATCGGTCTTGTTCAAAATCAAATATTTTTTGTTTGATCTTCTCCCCTTCTTGTAAACGTTTAATAGGATCTTTAAATAATGCATTCAACATTTTGTCATTGTAATTATCTAATGTAGACTTCACCACATACCCGTTAAAATAACGACTCTCAAATAATTCTTCCCATGTGATACGGCTAGAGATATTTCTTGGATTGTACACTTCGGCTTTTGCAAGGCTGGCTCTTAGTTCTGGATAATATACCCAAAACAATGGACGCTTCACAACTTTGTTACCTATTTGAATTGCAGCAATTGGTGCAATACCAATGATTCTGCTATACATCCTGCTTGTCTTGCTATCAAAGATCCATTGTTCCTTTAATCTAAATGTGTAAATAGAATCTGGATTAGGTGCTAGGTTGGTATTGTAGATGATACTGGTATCATATACATTTGGATCGAGTACGTTTTGCACCAATTGCGTATCTAAACTTCCTTTTAATGAAGCATTCACTTCGTCAATAGTCAATGGTGTAGTAAAACGATCATCTACTGTTGAAAAAGGAACTACGCCGTCTTTTTCTATGGCACGTAATAATACTGCAAAGAAACGTTGATCATTTTCATCATAGGATTGGTACATGAATGTTCTGTTGATCTTTTCTCTTGCGTCAATTTCTTCCCAAATAAATTCACTAAATAAGGCATCTTCCTCTCTTAAATTTTCGTAAGGTAAAGGCAATCTTTCTTTCATCCCTTTTCTTGAATTGGTTTCAGAGAAGAAAGCGTATCCATTTCTTAAACTTCTTTTGTTATTGGCATTGAATCCACCAACCACAGTCGTATCAATATTTTTAGAAGGCTTGATGTCAGTAACAGTTGGTGCTGCCACTACTTGATTGCTAGTGACTGGTTTGGTCACAGGTTTTGCAATCACTGTATCTTTAGTCGCTGTAGTAGGTGTTGTTTTCTTTTTTGCACCATAAGAAAACTGCGCATTTGCAGAAACAGTCATTACCAAAGAGGCAAGGACGATGATGCAGCTTGTTTTCATTGTTATTTTCATAAATACCTTTTTATAAATTTCAAGACTATTTTAACCTTTACGCTAGTTTATGCTATTGTAAAATAAAAGTGATTGTTTGATCTAATTTTCTTGATCCACCACCTGGCTCTGATACTTTAATTTCTCCAATGGTTACGGTAGTTCCAGGTTGACATTTTCTAATTAAAGTGGTTGCACCACCAGCAAAGGCAGGACCATTTACTTCTGCAAAATCAGGCTCATCAAAACCTTTACCAGTTGCGATGACAATAAAAGATACCACATTGAACTTTACACCTTCAAATACAAAGTCTCTTAAATCTG
Source organism: Sediminibacterium sp. (assembly GCA_049314475.1). Lineage (GTDB taxonomy): Bacteria > Bacteroidota > Bacteroidia > Chitinophagales > Chitinophagaceae > Sediminibacterium. Next base: position 19,583 of record JBMOFB010000011.1, on the reverse strand, counting down.
CAATCACACCACCCTGCGCTCTAAATTTAGCAGCAGGCATATTACCACCAGCACTTCTGCCCACAATAGCAATTGGATCTGGTATTCTCTTTACAGGAATATTTAATTTTTGTGTTTGCTTACCATCATTTACAGTAACTACAGCAGTACCTGTTTGGGAACAAGTCACCATATATTGTCCAGAGCCTGCTTTTCTAATATTCGCACCTGCACCTTCTACTGTAACATTAATTTTCTCGCCTCCGCCACCACCAGTGATACTTAATGGATTTTCTAAGCCCTTATAAAATACCCTTGTTTTGTCTGTAGATACTACTAAACCAGATGGCGTGCCAACAGTATATTGAACTTCTTTTTCAACCACTGCAGTTTCACCATTTGGCTTTAAGAAAGAAATTCGAACACGCTTTCTTTGCACACCAGGTGTTGCACCTGCAACTGATTTATACATGGCAGACCCATCTGCACCCACAGGTACCACCACACCATCAATAGAGATGGTTGGTTTTGCTGCGCTACTAAATGCACCTACACCTGCCGTGATCACTAATTCCTCACCAGTCATTAAATATTGTGAATTAGATGCAGCAAATGCATTGAACTGATCATATACCAATTCTACTTCGCCAATTTCTTTATGGCAATAATCTACCACCTGAGCTTCTGTATTGCGGATATCGTTTTGAAACTTGGTTAAAATGGTAATCGCTGCAATCGTAGGTGTCATGTTGAAATAAGCATAAGCCCAATCATTTTTTGCACCCACATTATTTGATTTAGGAATCGTTAAATCTAAGGATACATTTGGCATCACTTCTTTTGCGATGGCAGGGTCAATCGCCGCTAAATCTTGTTTAAATTGTGTTAACTTATTAAACAGTTCTTCGCCTTTTGACAATCCCGATTTTTTATTTAAAAACAATCTTGTGGTTGCATCTAAATTATCTTCCTTAAACGTTTCTTTACCGTCTTTAATTTCTAAACCTGCTTCTTCTTTTAATGCCAATTTCAATGATTCCACATAGGCAAACATTTCGGCTGCCATTGCCTTTACTTTATTAGCCTTAGGTGCCCAAATTGCTGCTTTTTCGGCCGTCTTAGGGTCATTTAATTTTGCCTCTAAAGATTTATAGATGTCCTGATTCTTTTTTTGAATAATCACATTTGCATTCATCAAACTTTGGTCAATTGTTTTGAATGCATTTAAAATCTCACTAGATACATTCAATGCCAAGAGCGCAGTCAACACCAAGTACATGATGTTAATCATTTTCTGCCTTGGTTCTTTAGGTAACGACATTTACGCTATATTTTATTAAGTGAATTAAAAGTTTTAAAGTCCATAGCAATTTTGTGGTTATTTCCCTTGCATTGCATTGATCATCCTGCTATACACTTGATTCAATTGTGTCAAGTTATCTGCTAGTTGTGTCATCTGCTCTTTTGTTCTTGCTGCTTCATGAACTGTTGAACTCATTGAGGTAGACATCTCTTTTAAACTTCCATAAAAATGATTCATCTCTTCGATTGTCTTACTCATAGACAAAAACTGATTGTTCAAATTCTTTAAACCCTCTGTGGAGCTATTGATAGTGCCTAAATTATTAGACACATCTTGTACCGTTTTTTGAACACTATTCAAAGCATGCACCAATTCAGTTGCATCTACTTTTCCACCACCGTTTCCACCACCATGATCTACTGGAGGAGGCGGCAAGAAAGCATAGATGATAAAAATTCCAGCTTCTGTTAATAATCCCACAATCAACGCCCAATCTGCCCAAGATAAGTGGATGATTTTTGCCATCGCTCCAATGATTACCACTGCGGCACCTAAAGAGATAACGACGTTTACGATTTTATTTGTTCTTTCTGAAATTGTCTTTGCCATTAGAAAAATTTATTAAATGAATAGTTTGTTGATTGTTTGAATTAATTAATTCTTGGAGCCATTGAAAGTACACATCTAAATCCGATATAAGATTTTGCAGTGTCTTGGTATTCATAACTACGAGAACTTACTTGACAGTTGTACGCAATGTCTTTCCAAGATCCACCTCTAACCACTTTTCTTTTCATCAGTATAGGGTCTGTATCTTTTGCATTGTATTGTACATCCGGACTAAAGTCTCCAATAAAGTTATAACCGCCTTCATAGAACACCGAGCTAGTCCATTCTGCTACATTACCCGCCATATCAAATAATTTGAAATCATTTTCGGTATACGCTTTCACTTTAGTCGTATAGATATTGTCATTCTTAGCATCTCCTCCAAAATAATCCCCTCTACCTGGTTTAAAATTAGCTAACAGACGGCCTTCTTTTGTTCTAGTATAAGGAGAGCCCCATGGGTACATTGCATTTGATTTTGAATTACCTCTAGCAGCATATTCCCATTCAGCTTCTGTTGGTAAACGATAAATGCCATCAATTTTTTGATCGTTTCTGCCAGGCTTCCCAGCATAATAATTACTGTTATTAGTTCTCCAATGAGTGAAAGCAACGGCTTGTTTCCAAGTCACGCCCACCACAGGGTATTCATTGTAAGCAGCATGACTAAAATACAATCTAGTCAATGGCTCGTTGTAAGAATAAGAGAAATCACGCATCCAAACCAGTGTATCAGGATACACATTTTGATTCACGGTGATTAAAAAATCACCAAGAGATTGTTCTAACCCTTTAGAAGCTTTTGCTGCCGCTTTTAAATCAACAAAAGAATATTTATAAATCAATTTATTGGGATCTATTTCAATTTTCCCTTGAATACGATTGTCTGGACTTAATAAAAGTTCATTTAACTTTTCTAAAACCGCTCTTCTATTTTGATTGATTCTTGCTGCTCTAGCCCAATCCACGCGGATGGTGTCTTCGTTTTGGTTAATACCTCCTCCATAAATGGCCAAATATTTCAAGGAATCAGTCACATACTTTACAAATCTTCTGTACTGTTCGTTGGTTACCTCTGTTCTGTCCATCCAAAAGCTTTGAACCGAAACTAATTTCTTATGGTTCACCATTGAAAGATCCATTTGTTCATCACTAGCCCCCATATAGAAGGACCCACTAGGGATGGATACTGTCTGAGGATCTAAACGTTTTGAGTTAATAGCACCTTTGCCTTTTTTTGGAGGGGCAAATGCAATCACAGCAAGTGATAAAACCAAAATGCTCAAGGCTGCAATGGGGAAGTTGATCCTTGTATTTTTTAAAAATGGTATCATATAAAGTAAAAACGATTTTTTTTATAAAAAATTGCATTTTAGGCATAAAATAGCAGAATGTTTTTACGCTATTTTAAGCTTAAATGAATTGATTATCATCACTATTTAGATGATGCAAATTAAGACATTAGTTGTTATATATTTGCTAAAATACCCTCAATGTTTGACACTGGCGATGAGCAGGTGTTGTTTTTACATATAAAATACTGGTTATCAGTATATTTTTTGTCTTTTAATAGGGGAATCTGCGCTTCCTGATGCTGGCTTAAAATGCGGATTGCATGGGGTAAAAACACAGCATTTAAAGCGGGCAAGCTTTCATGAACAGTGGGACCTACCCCAACCAATTCGATCATCCCTGTGGACATTTGGTAAAAACTTTGGACCCAAAAGCCAAAAGAGCTAGGATACTGAAGCAAGGATGGTCGCATAGATTGGATCATTTTTTCGGCATGTAAAGTCCATAGAGTTTGGTCAAAAACATGCCCTAAATAAAACAATCCCGAACAGATAAGTGCATTGCCACTTGGCTGAGCGCCATCGTAGCTCTCTTTTTTTCGGATTATGACATCCTTCTGATAGGATGCAGTGTAGTAAAAATAAAGTCCATCCTCGTCGATGAAATTAAGCAGCACATAGTCCATCCATTTTTTTGCTTTGAACAAATAACTGGTCTCACCCGTCATTTGCTGTAAATGAATATAGGCTTGGATTAAATTGGCATAATCATCCAAAAAGGCATGCGCTTTTGGTATACCATTTGCAATGCTGTGGTAAAAATAATGTTCCTCCTTATGGTATAAATTTTCTTCCAGCCAACCTATGCACTTGATAGCTGCTTTTTTATAAAGTTCATTTCCTGTAGCAGCATTGATTTTACAAAATCCCACAACCAGCATTGCATTCCAACCCAAAATGACTTTATGATCTAAGGCTGGACGAATTCTGGCTGAGCGCGCATCAAATAATTTTTTTAGTGCATTTTGCCAAGCTGGTTCCCATTCTTTTTCAAGTTCATTTTGGGTCCAAAGAATATTGGTATGTTCCCAATTTCCGCTGGGTGTAATTTGATAATAAGCAACAAAAGCATCAAAAAATGCAGGGTCAATGATTTCCTTTATTTCGGCATAAGACCAGGTATAAAATTTACCTTCAACCCCTTCAGAATCTGCATCTAAGGCGGCATAGTAACCTCCTTCGCCATTGTATAATTCTCTTTGTAAAAATTCAAAAGTGGCTTCCACCACATTTTGATAGATGGGCTTTTTTGTAATTTGATACCCTTCGGCCAGTATGCCTAAAATCAAGGCATTATCGTACAACATTTTTTCAAAATGGGGGGCCTGCCACATGACATCTACACTGTATCTTGAAAATCCACCACCCACATGATCATAGATGCCTCCCTGTATCATTTTATCAATAGATCTAATGGCATGCACGATGGATGCTTGATCTTTATTTTGAAAATAGTTTCTAAATAAAACTTGTATAGAAAATGTTTGAGGAAATTTTGGTGCTGTTCCAAATCCACCCCATTGTGTATCTGCATTTTGTAAAACTCGTTGCGCTATCAATTGAAATTCTTGGTTTGTAGCAAGCACTTCGACCTCTTGAGTTTGAACTGCTTTAATATTACTTTGCAATAAATGCTGTGTTAAATGTGTTGCTTGTTCAACCAGTTTATCTCGATTGTTTTCGAAAGCGGCTTGAACGCCTTTTAAAACATCCATCCATGATGCACGATTTTGCATGGCTTGAGGCGGAAAATAAGTGCCCCCATAAAAAGGTTGCCCATTGGGTAATAAAAATATATTCAAAGGCCAACCACCAGAACCAGTCATGGCCTGCAATGCATCCATATAAATATGATCAATATCGGGGCGTTCTTCTCGGTCCACTTTGATATTGATAAAATGCGCGTTCATGTAATCTGCGACTACTTCGTCTTCAAAACTTTCACGTTCCATCACATGGCACCAATGGCATGCGGCATAACCAATGCTTAATAAAATAGGTTTATTAGCAGCGGTCGCTGTTGCAAATAATGCATCGGACCAAGGCTTCCATTGCACAGGATTGTGTGCATGTTGTAATAAATAAGGACTTGTTTCTTGACTTAAATCGTTGGTAAACTTTTGATTGGCGCTCATGGCCTGCAAATTAGTTTATTTCTTTTTAGATGCTTGCGCTAAAAACTGATCCAAGCCTGCAAACATGCTAGTTACTTGTGGACTAGGCACTTTGATGTGTAAATTCAAACCTGCCTCTTCGATTGCTCTGCAAGTGTTGGAGCCAAATGCAGCTAGTGTAGTACCGTTTTGAACAAAGCTAGGTTGATTATCATAAAGACTCTTTAATCCACTCGGAGTAAAAAGACAAATGATATCAAAATCGTGCTCTTTCAAAAGTGGCTTAATATCACTACTTACCGAACGGTACATGTACGCTAAGTCAAATGTGCAGCTATGGTCTTTTAACCAATTGACAATTTCATTGTCTTGTTGGTTCTCACTACATACATAAAGAAATTGCTCATTCCCTTTATGCTTATTCAACACATCAAATAGTTTTTTATTAGATCCATCAGCGCCAAAAAATACTTTACGCTTTCTGTACATGATAAACTTTTGTAAATACAACGCAACAGATTCAGTGATACAGAAATATTTTGTGTCTTGACTGATGTTAACCTTTAATTCATCGCAGGTTCTAAAAAAATGATCAATCGCATTTTTACTTGTAAAGATGACAGCAGAATAAGCAGAAATTTCAATTTTACTTTTTCTAAACTCTTTTGCACCAATAGGTTCAAGTTCAATAAATGGCTTGAAGAATAAATTGACCTTATACTTTTTTTCTAAATCAAAATAAGGTGATTTTTCACTTTCAGGCTTCGCTTGTGAAATAAGAATTTTTTTAATGGTCTTAGTCAAAGTTGCCTTTTTTTCTACACTCATTTCTTTTGCCATTTTTTCACTTTCTACTTTAGTAAGTTCCTCCAAAATATTGGACTATTAATTTGTATAAAATCAATAGTGGTATTATCTCGAAAGCACAAAGGTATAGAAAAAAATGAAAGGAGGAGATATGTAATTTGTTCCTAACAGATGTTAATGAAAACAGGTACCTGTAAAGGATCAAAAGCACCATTAATGCACTCGCTCCCCATACCGCAAAAGGATGCAAAATGGGCGCTGCAAAAGCTAAAATTGCAATGAATGGTATGAGCAGTATGCCCAATACTTTATTGATCATGAAAACTACAAAAATATAGGTCTCAACTAGTTCAATAGTATTGAACACATAGCCTGCAATCGTTAAACAAATATACTTTCCAGTATACAACCCCAAAAAGAATAAACACATATAAAAAAAGGCTTCCCAAAAATTGATGGGTAACAAATGCGCATTAAAAATAACCAATGTCGCCATTAAAGAAAAGCTCATGACAAAGCCAAGGTTCATGATAAAAGAGGCGACGCTATTTTGTAAAAGCTGTTCCCTATTTTGCATCATCCGCAAAGAGGATTGGCTAAATTGACTAAACAATTTTGCAATATACTGTGGGGCAATTTGAATCAAAAAAGCATACAAAAAAAGGAATCCAATGATGCCATAAAAAAGTACATCTTTATCTGGTAGCGCAAATTTTTGTTCAATTTTAAATAACACTTCTTTTGTACTTGACGATGCCGTTTTTTGATTGTATAGTTGGTAGGCATTCTTTTTTTGTGCAAAAAAATTAAGGTACAATTTTATAATATTAAAACTACTGTCTTTAGGGTCTCTAGGTATAGATTGTAAATACCAGGCATCTGATTGGATAAAAGATTTTGGAATAATTGGAACATACTTTACCCATAATGTGTCTTTAACAAATATACTATCTTGAATCATGGATGAAGTATCTGTTGAAATACCTACACTATCTTTTTGACTTGCTTGCTTCACAAGTGTAAAGCTGGACAATATAAAGAGTCCAATGAAGGCAAGTGAAAATTTCTTTAGTTGGGCTAACATCTGTAGCAAAAATAAGTATACTAATGCAGAATTAAAGAACAATGCCTAGCTTTGTTGGTAATTCTACTTATGGCAGGCATCTATTTACATATTCCTTTTTGCAAAAAAGCGTGTCATTACTGCAATTTTCACTTTTCTACACAGACCACACAGGTACAAGCATTTGTAGACGCGATAATTCAAGAAATTGAACTTCAAAAAAACTATTTAAACGAGCCCATTGAGACCATTTATTTTGGTGGCGGAACACCTTCCCTTTTAAATGAGGTACAATTAAAAGCAATGATGGAGGCCATTCATACCCATTTTAAAGTAGCGAATACAATTGAATGTACTTTAGAAGCGAATCCAGATGATATCAATCTTGTAAAATTGGCTGCTTGGAAACAATTAGGCATCAATCGTTTAAGTATTGGCATACAAAGTTTTCAGGCGACTGCTTTGGCTTGGATGAATCGAGCACATTCAGTGGAACAATCCCATGCGGCCATTGAAATGGCAAAGGAGGCGGGATTCAACAATTTAAGCATTGACTTAATTTATGGTACCCCAACTTTAACCGACCAAGGTTTGAAAGAAGATTTGGATTGGATTCGACAATATCAAATTAATCATGTCTCTTGCTATGCGTTGACTGTGGAGGACAAAACGGCATTAAAAAAATTAATCGAAAAAGCACAAATCGAGGATGTCGATCCAGAAAAACAAGCGAGACATTTTGAAATCGTGTCCGCACAATTAATGGCCATGGGCATGGAACATTATGAAATTTCAAATTTTGCAAAACCAGGTTTTAGAAGTCAACACAATAGCAATTATTGGTCAGGCAATCATTATCTTGGACTTGGCCCATCAGCCCATTCTTTTAATACCATTTCAAGACAATGGAATATTGCAAACAACGCATTGTATATCCAAAGTATTACAAATGGACAACTGAATTTTGAGATTGAATACCTTACCGAAGCCAATCGCTACAATGAATACATGATGACCAGTCTAAGACGTATGGAAGGCTTTGATCTTGACTTAATAAGGACCACCTTTGGACAAAACTATTTTGATCATAGCATCGCAACCATCAATGAGCTGCTTTCAAAGGATGTTTTTCAGCAAAATGGAAATCAATACAGTTTAAAAAATGAAGCTAAATTTTTAGCAGACGGAATTGCTTCTGATTTCTTTATACTAGGATTAGCTCCAGCTCCTTAAAAGTGACATCTGGTGCCGCTCCTTCCCATAATATTTGATAAATAGCCTCCATAATAGGAAGCTTCAAGTTCAAGGTTTGATTTATCGTATGGATACATTTACTCGCATTGTATCCCTCTGCTACCATACTGAGTTCTAATTCTGCAGCTCTAACCGAGTAGCCTTTCCCAATCATATTTCCAAAGGTTCTGTTTCGACTATGTAAGGAATAGCAAGTCACCAGCAAATCGCCTAAATAGACAGATGCATTGTGATTGATAGCACAAAAATTGAGGCTATTGTGCTCATTTGTAGAGGCACTAGTGGATGCATCGCTTGACTGCTTTGTTGCAATTTCTTTTAATAAGGTTTGCATTTCATTGGCACAATTGGCAATGTATACACTTAAAAAATTATCTCCATATTCCAATCCATGCACAATACCAGCACCAAGGGCATAGATATTTTTTGCAATCCCCGCATATTGAACCCCAATCACGTCGTTATTTACAATCGTATTAATATAGTCTGATTTAAAATAACTTGCTATGGTTATTGTTGTTGATTCATCTAAACCAGAAAAAGTCAAATAAGACAATTGCTCAGCTGCTACTTCCTCTGCATGGCTTGGCCCTAATAGCGTATAATAGGCACTCAGTGGGAGATTGAATTTTTGTTCGAGCCATTCATTCAATAAAATATTATGAACAGGCAAAACTCCTTTCACTGCCGAAACAATACACTTATTTTTTAGGTCTTCTGCTTCTAAGGATGCAAGTGTTGTTTCAATGTGGATGGATGGAACGGCAATGATGATGATATCCGACGCAGCCACCACCATTTTTACATCTGTTGAGAAACTGATTTTTTGTAAATCAAAATAAGCATTTCTTAAATATTGCGGATTGTGCTTACGTTTTTCAAAATAATCAATATTGGACTGTTGTCTAAGACACCAATTGATATGGTGTCCATTTTCTGTTACAATTTTTGCTATTGCTGTAGCCCAACTCCCGCTACCAATAATACCAATTCGCTTTTGTTCCATTTTGCAAACATAAGAAATTCATAAAAAAAGGGGCGCATTTTTTATATGCACCCCTTTTTTAAGGTCAATTTTAGATTATTTCATTGCTATTTCTCTTCAAACAACTTTTCTTTTGTAACTACTTTTACTAAAGAACCATCTTTTAATGTCTTGCTTACGATACTATAAGGTCCTGTGATTACTTGGTCTCCCACTTTTAATCCAGACACTTCGATATAGTTTAAGTCTTGAATATATGTTTTCACTTTAACCATCTTCACCTTATTGTCTTTTTGTAAAACAAAGACGACTTCATTTAAGACTTCCTCTTTTGCAGGCTCATTTTCTGTATTGTTATTGGTAGTACTAGATACTTTGGTGTCTTTTCCTTTACCATCACTATCTCTTGTTGTCACTGCATTCAATGGCACAGTAATCACATTCACCTTAGACTTAGTTTGAATGTCTGCACTCGCAGTCATACCTGGTCTAAATGGAAATATAGCATTCTCTTTTATTAAGTCTGCATAGCTATCGGTTAATAGACGGATATGCACTTTATAATTTGCCACTTCAGCAGCTGAACTAACGCCTGATGCTGCAGTAATTGGATTAGCAATCTTGTACACAATCCCTTTGAATTTTCTGTTGTTATAAGCATCTACTTCTACCAATGCAGTATCTCCTAATTTCACCTTAGTGATATCATTCTCTCCCACATCTACTCTTACTTCGATACTCTTCATATCTGCCACACGCATCATTTCGGTACCTGCCATTTGCGCAGTTCCTACCACACGCTCTCCTTCTTTTACATTCATCAAACTTATAATACCATCCATTGGAGATACAATCGTAGTTCTGGCTAAGTCTTTTTCTGCTCTTGCCAATTGTGCTTTCACACCCTGCACCTGCGCTTCTCCACTTTTAATTGACTCTTTGGCTGCATTGTAACTTGATTCTGCGCTACGGAAAGTTTGTTCTACTTGCTCATATTCGGCTCTCGAAACAATCTTATCTGCAAATAATTTTTTAAAACGCTCATACGCCGCTTTTGAACTTTCGTATCCATTCTTTAAGCCACTTAAATTTGCTTTGACATTTTCGTATTGTGCCTTCACTTGATTCACAGAAGCGGTTACTTGATCTCTTTGAGAAGAGTAAATATCGGCATAGATCTTAGCCAAAACCTGTCCTTTTTTAACTTTTGCACCCTCTTCAACAAATAGGCTTACAATCTCTCCAGAAATATCTGGACTTACTTTCACTTCAATTTCAGGATACACTTTACCACTTGCATTCACCGACTCAGTGATGGTTCTTAATTCCACCTTCTCGACTGTGACTTCGATACCTTCTTCCTTTCCAATGACACCTGCTTTTTTAAGTCCTACTAGTACTACAACTAGCACAACAAAACCTACGATACCCCAAATGATTTTCTTATTCATTTTTTTTATTTTACGATGCGATTAATAAATTATAGAGAAAGTGCTTCTCCTTTATAAAACTCAAGTAATTTGATTCTAAATACATACTCATACTGAGCAGCTTTATAATTTACTTTAGCCCTTAAAAAATTGTTTTGATTGTTTAATAATTCTATGGTACCCAATAATCCTAACTCATAACGCTTTGTAGCAAAGCTATAGGCCTTCTCCGCAGTTAGAACCGCCTTTTGATTGGCATTTAGTTTATTGTAAGCTACCACTGCATTGGTATAAGCAGCATAAATATCTTGCTTTAACTTTCTCTGCGCATTTTCTTGTTGAAGACTAGCAGATTGGTAATTTAATTTTGACTGCTGATACGCTGTTTTAGATTGATTGGCATTGAAAATTGGAATCGATAATTGAAATCCGAAATTCTGACCAAAGTTATTGTCTAATTGTCTGCCCCATCCCTTCCAAATATTACTAAAATCTCTGTTGCTTGTAACGGTATTGTATAAAGGACTTTGTACGAAATATTTAGCAGCGCCCACGGTCACAAATGGACTAGCAGGTGTGATATTGCTAAACCCAGCAGGTTCAACCCCGCTAATATATTTAAATGCATTAGAGAAATTGGAGCTCAAAGAATAGCCAAAGCTTAAAGTTGGATAAAATCCAGCTTTTGCGACCAATTGATTTTTTTCTGCCGCCTTTACACGAAGGTTTGCCGCTTTGATATTAGGAAGATTTTGTTCGGCCACCCCAAATACATAATCGGGTTGTAAGTCTGCAAAAGCTTGTAATTTAATTTGATCTACAGGCTGCACATACACATCAAATGCTTCCGCTGCATCTAAATTCAGCAATGCTTTTAAACTTAATTTGCTTTGTTCTACATTAGAAATAGCCGTGATATAATTACTGCTATCATTTGCCAATTGGGTTTCTAATTCTAATAAATTAATTTCTGGTAACAAGCCAACCTCTACACGCTTTTTTGTTGCAGCCAATTGTTCGGTCGTTTGTGCAATTTGAATTTTAGATATTTCTGATTGCTCAATGGTAGATAATACCTGCAAATAAAATGTAGCCACATTCACAGAAATATCATTCGACGCAGTTTGAAGATCGGCGATGCTTGCCAACCAACTATAATTACTTGCAGCAGCCGTATTGCTTAATCTATTGTTATTGTACACTTGAACACCCCCATTCAATCCAAAATTATTAAATAAAAATTGCGTGGTGGTGAAGGAGTTGGTTACAGGGTCAATAGAACGACCTAAACGCATTCCTAAGCCAGAAGATCCAGTCAAATTAGGCAACCTACTGTCCTTAGCCTGATCTGCCTGCAATTTGGATAATCTTGCTTGTATATCTGCTTGTTGAACTGAAATATTATGCTTTATAGCATATTCCACACAGGTTCTTAAATCCCATTGTTTTGGACTTTGAGCTGTTAAGGACAGTGTTAATCCGAGAAAAATAAACGAAAAAATGTATCTCATTGTCTGTATTGATAATTAGAAATTCCTATTTTGCTTTACAAAAGTAATACAAACCTAAGGAGTTGTCTAATTTTTAGACAAGCGGACATCCAATTGGCTGAACAGCTATGGGTGGGTATAAATGGCTCCTTTTAAACTTCGGAGGTCTTTTTATAATAAAATAAGCGGTATAAGACCAATACGATGGCCACTAAAATAACAGCAGTAAGCGCAGCATAGGGCTTATCAATGACCACAGCGACAGCAACAAAAGCATAAGCCAATACAAAAATGGATGCAAAAATAGGCGTCCAGCGCTTTAGTCCTCCAGTGACAGACGCATCTCCCTGGCCCTTTCTCCTTAATATAAATAAAGTAGCTGCCGAAGTGCTCATCCCCAAGCAATCCAAGAAGATACTAAAACTCAATACATCGTCTACCCCTTTCCCAAAAAAAGTAATTAAAATAGTGGTGATCGCAAAAACGGTAAGACCAGGTACTAAGGCATCTGTGGTGGCATGCTTTTTTTGAAATACCGCAGGCAATACTTTATCCTCACTCATCGCATACATCACCCTTGGGTTACTCATTAAAATAACATTGACATATGCGAGTACACTTAAGACCATCGCAAAATCAAATACTTTGGCACCCAATTTCCCAAACCAGGCTTCAAATAAAAGCGAGCCAATGGCATTTGCATTTTTAATATTATCAAAGCCAATCACTTTTACATAAGTATAATTAATTGCTAAGTATAAAAATAAAACGAGTAAAATACCAATCACAATACCCCTTTGCATTGTTTTAGCCGAACTTACCTCTGCGCCAAAATTGATGGTTTGTTGATAGCCGCCATAAGTAAAAAACACAGATACCAAACTCACTAGTAAAAGTAGCATGCCATTGGTGCCATCATATATATATACTTTACCATCATTGAATCCATGTGGCGCCACACTCACACCTTTAAACAAAGAAGTAATGAGTAATAAAATCAAACTAATTTTTACAATCATCAACACATTTTGTGTTCGACTACTTGTTTTTAATCCTAGTAAATTGACGATATAAAATAGACCCACGGAAAAGGATGCCACACCAATATTAAACAAGGTACCGGAAGGTCTTCCAAACAATAAATCACTTACATAATCTGCACCAATCAAAGCGACTACCGCTAAAGAAGCTGCATTACTAATTAAAATCAAGACATTAATGGTAAACCCAACGCCAGGATGGTAACAATGCGCAAACACTTTATAATAGCCGCCCATCACAGGCAACCTTTGTCCAATTTCTGCATAAGTCAATGCGCCAAATAAAGCAATGATACCACCAATGATCCAAGCACTAAAAAAAATGAGTGGCGTGCCCGACTTAGCAGCAATGGTGGCTGGGGTTTTAAAGATGCCCATGCCAATGACTAAGCTGACCACAATCATGGTTAAGCTAAAAAAATTGATGCTTTGTTTTGTTTTTGTGCTCATATGAAATGCTTTACACTTTTCTTAAATATAAATATATCAACTTATTGGGAGTTTTCAACAATGGGTTGATAATTAAATAGGACTGCTGTTCTAAAAGAGAATAAGTTTGTGCTCGATTAGGTTCATGCAAATGATTAAAAGGGAATCCTGTTCAAACCAGGAGCTATTCCCGTAGCTGTAAGTTCGATGCGAAAGCATTAAGTCAAATCCACTGAAGCAATTTGGGAAGGATGACTTTGAGAAGAACGAGCCAGAAGACCTGCCTGATTAAAATAACCAACAGCTTTCGGGTAAAAAGCAAGGATTGTAAAAAAATTAAGGTTAGAAGCAATTAGATACTTTGTATTTTTTTAAATACAGCTCTCTTACAACTCCTTAATTCATTATGGTTCTCTTATTCCAGGAAGCTCATTGTTAACTCAGTAAAATGAAAAAAAACAAAACAATGAGCAAAAAAATCATCACGCTCTCGGTGTGTCTTATCGCCACCACAAGCCTCGTCTTTGGGCAACAAAAAGACAGTCTTCAAAAAAGTTCAACCCCCACGCAGCTGGAGGATGTCATTGTCACTGCCAATAAAATTGAGCAAAAACAAAATGGCACAAGCAAAATCATCACCGTGATTACTGCAGCTCAAATTCAACAAAATGCTGGCAGAACCATTGCGCAAGTATTGAATGAGCAGGCTGGATTAAGCTTGCCAGGTGCATTGAGTAATTTAGGAACTGTTCCCAGTATTTACATGCGTGGCGCAGCTTCTGGAAGAACATTGATTTTATTAGACGGTGCCCCAGTAGGTGACCCTTCTATGATTAGCAATGAATTTGATTTAAACTTAGTCCCACTCAACCAAGTGGAGCGTATTGAAATTTTGAAAGGTGCACAGAGTACACTTTATGGATCGGACGCCATTGGTGGTGTCATAAATATCATTACAAAATCAAAAGGAAAACCTTTTGTTTCTGGCGCATTGAGCTATGGAAGTTATGGTACCAAGCAGGGGAACTTGCAATTCAATAGTAGCATCAACAAATTGAACTATACCATTGGATTTGAAAATCAAAATTCAGATGGATTTTCTTCTGCGAAGGATAAAACTAATAAAGGCAACTTTGATAAAGATGGGTATCAAAATAATAGCTTTTTTGTAAAAGCAAAATACCAGATTGATTCGCTTTGGGATGTTCAATTGTCTAGTAGAAAGACGGCATATACCTCTGCAATAGATTACGGGGGCTTTATGGATGATACAGACAACGAGTTTAAAAATGCCACCACCATGAGTGGCTTAGTGTTGAAATATAAAAAAGCAAAAACCAATTTTCAATTACAATACCAATACACCACTCAAGACAGGACCTATTTAAATGACAGTGCAGACAGAAAGTATTTAATTTACGAGAACAATCAATATGCAGGTAAAACCCATTTTGCAGATGCCTTTTTATCGACTCCCGTTCATAAAAATGTACAATGGATTGTAGGTACTGATTTTAGATATGGCGCTTACAATCAAACCTATGCGTCCATTAGTCAATTTGGCCCGTACAATGATGTATTTAAAGACACTTTCCAATTTCAGAATGCTTTGTATACCTCTGTCCTAATCAATGACAACGCAAAAAAATGGTTGCTTGAATTAGGTGCTAGATACAATAACCACAATCGTTTTGGCAATAACCAAACCTTTACATTCAACCCATCTTATGCGTTAACTGAGCAAGTAAGATTGATCGCCAGTGTGTCAACTGGATTTAAAGCACCATCACTTTATCAGTTGAGTTACAATGACAAATTAAAAGCAGAAACTTCTTTCAATACAGAGCTGGGTATTTCATTTAGAAAAGGACAAGTATTTGCAAGAGCCGTTTACTACAATAGAAATATAAAAAATGGGATTGACTACAATTACATAGACTATAATTTTTTCAATTTTATCCAACAAAAAGTGAATGGATTAGAAATTGAAATCCAGCATCCCATCACAGAGCAGCACCAATTTTCATTGAACTACACTTTAATGAATGGACAAGAAACCAATCAAAATAGAATCACCACAACAGATACCATTACCTACAACTATTTATTAAAGCGTCCGAAACACAGTTTAAATGCACAATGGAATTACAATATCAACAGCAAATGGAATGCCACTATTACTGGAAGATTCATTAGTGAACGCAAGGACGTTGGCGGCTATGCTAAACCAGATGTGAACTTGGGTTATTATACACTACTAAATGCACATCTTCAATACAAGTGGACTAACCGCATAGTATTGTTTGCAAATGGTCAAAACCTTTTGAACGATAATTTTAGTGAAGTCAATGGCTACAATGCGATTGGTAGAATAGTTCAATTTGGGATACGTTTAAATTAAAATTTTGTTGTTACCAATATAATAATTGTCATCTTGATCATTTTAATGGCTTAGTAAATCTAAAAAAGCTTTGTATCTTCATACAAAGCTTTTTTTATGGGATTCAAAATAGATGAACTACTTACCATTGTCTTTACATTATTCGCGGTAATTGATATCGTAGGTTCTATTCCACTATTGATTGCCATGAAAGAAAAATCGGGCGCCATTCAATCGCTTAGAGTGACCCTTATTTCAGGGGTACTTATGATTCTGTTTTTATTCCTAGGCAAACCTTTTTTACAATTATTAGGATTGGATGTAAGATCATTTGCCGTGGGTGGATCTATTGTGATTTTTCTATTGGGGCTTGAAATGGTATTGGGGCATGAGATTTTTAAAGGCGATAAAAATGCACAGTCTGGCGCCGTGGTGCCAATTGCATTTCCTATTATTGCCGGAAGCGGAACCCTGACCACCATTATGTCTTTAAAAGCCAACTATGATGAACTCTATATAGCACTAGGTATTCTTATCAACCTAGTCATTATATACGCAGTTTTAAAATCGCTCAATTTTATAGAAAAACTGCTAGGGCCCGGAGGCTTACTAGCAGTTCGTAAATTTTTTGGTGTTATTCTTTTAGCCATTGCCGTTAAAATATTTTCAAGCAATGTTGGAGCACTGATCCGCTAAAAAGAAACTCTACAACTTACAATATAATTTCTTCCTAGAGCAGAAATTCCACTCGCGAAGTATCTATAATTTAGGTCGGCAATGTTTTCGATTTGAAAACTGAAATTTAATTTTTGAGTTGGCTGATAACTGGTATTGATATTCCAAATTTGCCATGCAGGCATACCATCCTTGGTGGCATAAATCTCATTATCCTCCCCATTTAAATTATAGTCCTCAATACGCTTCCATCCATTAAATATGGTAAACAATTCGGCAGTCAGCTTTTTTATATCATGCTTTAGCCCCACTCTACCATAGGTTGGAGGGATATGATCTAGAGGCAATGCTGTATTTGAGCCATCGAGCTTACGATCGGTGTAGTTCCCCTTGGTATATGTGTAAGTAGCATTCAAAATAGTATTAGGCGATAAATTGGCAGAACCATTCACATTCAATCCATAAACAACAGCCTTCGCTTTATTTTGAGTGGCATACACATCACTCATGATACCTTGGTATAGAATAGCACTTGCATTATTCCATTTGAACTTATCTACCACCAATGCATTTTTAAACCAGGTATAAAATAGTGAAGCACCAATACTATAAGTCGAAGTTGTTTTTGAAACATTCAATTCGGCATTGTACGTATACTCAGGTTTTAAATCCTTATTAGGTACTACCACATAGCCTGTTTTTGTATCAAAAACTTTGGTTAAGTCATCCACATTCGGTGCTCTAAATCCACTGCTCACACCAAAACTAACCCTAAGCCCATCTGCTCCATTATAGGCCATACCTAAATTACCGGTTAAAGCAGTATTGTTTTGATTGGCATCTGTGAATGGGAAACGCATGAGTGCAGTGTCTTTGAAATTTGCATTCAATTGAACATTGTTTAAACGCAAACCACTATTCAACACCCAATTGCCTTTTAAGAATTGAGTATGTTGTGCATACAATGCATAATTGGCCATATTGGTAGGCCCATCACTATACCTTGTGGTAATGGCACTTCGCACATTAGTCGAAATATTATTGCGATACGCAGTTGAACTAACATGATTATAATAAGGCTCTACTCCAATATTTAGAGTACTAGACTTTCCTTGGTGCAATAAATCCATATTCAAACCAAACATATCTACCGCCTCGAATCTATAATCTTTGTTATTGGACTTAAATCTTCTAGTGATTCTACTTTCTTCTAGGTGTTGGTAATTAATATTTGTAGTTAATTTTTGAAAATAACCACTCAAATTTGATTTAGTCAATTTATACCCAATCATATTTCTTACTTGTGGACCATAATACCACTCAGAAAAGACCGGCAATCCATTACTGGTTTCGGTTAAACGATCGTAACGATTGATATCTGAAGAATTAGAGACTTGTACATTTAAAAGATGTTCTGTGTTATCATTAGGCTTGAACAATACTTTTTGCAACAAATCTATTTGCTTATACCCACTTAATTTTTGAATGTTTACAAATGCACTATTGTCTTTTATAACATCTGTATTGTTTTCACGAGCAACATAAAATAGTCTTTTACCAAAGTCTGGATAAGCAGTCAATCGTTTATTTCCTTGACGCATGTCCCCAAAATTACTTTTGGTAACAGAAGTCAGAAAAGCCCATTTGTTATTGGCAATATTGAAGTCTACGTGTTGTCGATTTTCATTTTGACCATTGCCGTAACGATAAACTAGATTACCATTTATTTTCCATGGTGCTTTTTTAGAAACAAGATTGGATTTAAACAATTGTGGCTGCTTGGTAAATAAATTCACCACACCACCCAATGCATCGCTACCAAATAAAGTAGAACTTGGCCCATAAACAATTTCAACTCTGTCCAATATCATATTGTCCACTGTAATGATATTTTGTAAATGTCCCGCTCTAAAAATAGCACTATTCATTCGTACACCGTCTACCATTAACAATACCCTACTCGCTTCAAATCCTCTGACAACGGGGCTTCCACCACCTGCTTGGCTTTTTTGCACAAAGACTTGACCAGAAGCAGTTAAGATATCTGCCGTGTTAGCTTGCTGTTGCAACAACACCCTATCGGTTAAGGCAACCACCCTTTGTACGATATTTTTTGAGAGCGTTGGAAACTTATTGGCATAAATCACTACATCTTGCAATCGCTTACTCGAAGTATCAGATTGCGCCAAAAGATCCAAACTCATCCCAAAAAATAACAGTACGCTTACTATTAAACGCATGATGAATTTTAAAAAATGAAAATGAAAATGAATTACTATCAAATGAAAAAAAAGATTTGATAGCCCTGTCTTATCTATTAGACAGTTTCTGGCGGATGTGTAATTGCTCCAGAATAACTACTTAAAATTGGCGTAGTCAAAAATGGATACTTCTTTTTTAGTAAAGTATAGTTGAATAAACTTTGTGTACTGAATGAAGGACATTCATATACCGCAAGGCTGAGGTTCAATTTAATTTTAGAAGGACTGGATTTAGATTGCGCCTCTTTATCCAAATGATTTAGTTTATGTTGATTCGCAACAATTTCTGCTTCCTCTTCATCCGATGCTGCTTTAATCACCCAGCCTTCCTTTGTTTGCTCAATGGAAACAATATCATAAAACATCCCCTTGTAACTAAATTCACGTCCCTTCTCCTCCCACTGATAGCCTT
>JBMOFB010000010.1:0-30435 GCA_049314475.1 Sediminibacterium sp. | reverse complement strand
GTACTTTGGAATGAACCATTTGGATTATCTATTGTGGAGAGTCTTTACTTTGGATGCCCCGTCTTTGGCACACCCTATGGATCCTTAACAGAAATCATTCAACTAAATGTAGGTATTACAAGTAATTCATTGAGTGCACTTGTGGATGCCGTTCAAAATGCAAATCAATTTGATCCAAAAATTTGTCACGAGTATGTGATGGAAAATTTCACAAGTACACAAATGACAAAGGCATACCTTTCAAAGTATGAAACGGTATTGAATGGTCAACATTTAAATGCCCAACCCCCTATTCTAAAGGAAATACAAAGCATTAAATTCCTCCCTTTTCTGCCTTAAACTAAGTAACTTCGCTATATAATATAGTTCTTTCATGCCCTTAAATCAAAAGAACAAAGACTTAAGATTCGAAGCGCTTTTCAATTCTGCATCAATGGGTATCATTGTAGTGAATGGAAAAGGGGACATTGTTATGTCGAATCATTTTGCAAATGATTTATTTGGATATCAAGAGGATGAAATTGTTTCCGAAAAGCTTGAAAAATTAATTCCCACTAGATACCACCACGCACATGTAGGTCATAGAGATGGTTTTATAGAAAAGCCACAAGCAAGGTCAATGGGCTCAGGCATGACGCTTCGAGCACTGAGAAAAGACAATACAGAATTTCCTGTTGAAATTAGTTTGGGTCATTTTGAAATAGAAGCTTCTAAATATGTGATCGCCTTCATTTCTGATATTACCAAAAGACATGAATCTGAGGCAGAAATTAGAAAACTAAATACAAGTTTAGAAGAAAAAGTAGCAAGTAGAACCGAAGAATTACAAAAAACTTTACTTGAACTTCAAGCATCCAAAGAAAGTCTTACAAAGTCACTAGAAAAAGAGAAGGAAGTCAACGACCTTAAATCTAGGTTCGTTTCCATGGCTTCTCATGAATTTAGAACACCATTGAGTACCATCCTTTCTTCCGTATCCTTATTGGCGAAATATGAAACAACCGAAGATCAACCTAAACGAGATAAACATATTGATCGTATCAAGTCATCGGTTAAAACATTAACAGATATTTTGAATGAATTTTTATCCTTGGGCAAAATTGAGGAAGGCAAGGTTGAAATCGACTTTGAAAATTTTGACATGAACGAATTTATGCATGGGGTGATCAACGAAATGAACGTCTTATTGAAAAAAGGACAAGAATTGATTTATGAAAACCATGGCGTCACTAGCTGTTATTCCGATGCAGGATTATTAAAAAATGTACTCATAAATTTAGTTTCAAATGCCATCAAATTTTCACCAGAAAATAAAGCCATTCAAATTGTAACGAGCTATAACGACAAGGAGATTCAAATAAAGATCATCGATCATGGAATGGGCATACCAGAAAAAGACCAAAAACATTTATTTGAAAGATTTTTCAGGGCAACCAATGTGACCAATATTCAGGGCACAGGATTAGGTTTACATATTGTAGGACGGTACATAGATTTAATCAAAGGACATATCAGTTTCCAAAGTGCATTAGAAACAGGAAGTATTTTTTGCATCACAGTTCCCAATCAACAAAATCAAATTTAAAGCAAGCTCTACATGGAAAAGATATTACTGATCGAAGACAATGAGGCATTGAGAGAAAATACTGCTGAAATCTTAGCCCTTGCTAATTATGAAGTGATTACAGCAGAAAATGGTAAGCTAGGTGTTGAAATGGCAAGAATGCATCAACCCAATTTGATTATATGTGACATTATGATGCCTGTATTAGATGGATATGGCGTCTTTCAAATCATGAAAAAGGAATTGGATTTACAAAAAATCCCATTCATATTTTTAACGGCAAAAAGTGAACGTAGTAATTTTAGAAAAGGGATGGAAATGGGTGCAGATGATTTTATTACCAAACCATTTACAGACGCAGAACTCATCAATGCCATCCATACAAGACTAGAAAAAGCAAAGCAAAATAAAGCAAATTCAGTAAAAGGTATTGACTGTTGGTATCAAATTCTAACGGACTTAGGCAAGAAAGACGAAATGCAAAACACAATTGTTCAACATGATATAGTTGAATACAAAAAGAAGCAAATTATATATGCAGAAGGGCAACACCCCAACAAACTATATTATATTGAATCCGGCAAAGTAAAAATTTACAAGACGAGTGAATCAGGAAAGGAATTCATTACTAGTTTATTATCTGCAGGTGATTTTTTTGGCCATATCACATTGCTTGAAAATAAAACCTACTTAGAATTTGCAGAAACCTTAGAGGAATCAAAGATCCGTGTCATACCTAAAAAGGAATTTGAAGATTTATTGACTCAACACCAAGAGATCGCATTAAAAGTCATTAAATTATTAGCCAATAACATTGCAGAAAAAGAAGATCAATTGGTTGCATTGGCTTATCATAGTTTAAGAAAAAGAGTGGCTGATGCCTTATTGACATTGAAGAAAAAATACGAACATCAAGATGGCGAATTGTTCTCAATCGCCATATCTAGAGAAGATTTAGCCAATATTGCAGGTACAGCAACCGAGAGTTTAATTAGAACACTAAGTGACTTTAAATCAGAAAAATTAATCAGTATACAGGATGGTAAAATTACCCTCTTAGAAGAAAAGAAATTAGCAAGTCTTTTTAACTAATCTATTGAATTCATTATATCTATTTTTTGATCAATAGTATGTTTCCATTGAATAAATTCATTTTCTAAATAATTCACTTGTTGCTTATCCTTCTTGAGTAAGGCTTGGTCTATGGTTTTACTCACCTTAAGCGCCGAAATATCCTTATTAATCAATTGCAAAGCCGACTCCCTATTTAAAATTTGCTGTTGCATTTCTTCGGCCCATTGAATATGAAAAGTATCATCAATATTATCTGTAAAATTCGTCAGCTTCTTTTTAATAAATGCTTGCTCCTCCCGGATAAAATCCAATGTTCGTAATAACGACTCTAATTCTTGTTTAAAAAGTTCTTTTTTCATTTTCTTTAATTGTGACATGCAGCAACTGAAATTCCATTTTCAATCATCGGACTAATAAAGGGTATGCCCAAATTCATCCCTCTTAATATTAACAGTACCCCCATCCCAAAGAGCATAATTGGTAAGGCTTTTTGTATTCTTTGCCTAAACCTAATGCCTAATAATTGGCTTCCAAAAGCAACCAGTATCAAGGCAGGAACAGTGCCCATCCCAAAAAACACCATAAATAACCCACTTTGCACAATTGATTGATTCGCCCAAGCAGAACTCAATGCTAAATAAATCATACCACATGGTAAAAGCCCATTCAGCAACCCAATGAATAAGAAGGCTCCTGTCTTTTTTTGATTTAACAATTTCCCTAAAGCAGATAGGATTGGTTTTTGAATCCAGTCAATCCTTAAAAAGCCAAGTTTTCTTTTAGGATGTAAATAAAACACCCATACCACATAGACAAGCATTAAAATTCCAATGAGGATGCTAAAATGTTGTTGGACATTGTAAAATGGAATTTGTTTCCCAAATACCCCCACTATAATACCTAGTACGCCATAGGTAATGATTTTTCCAAGATGATACAAAACAGTTGCAATCACTTTTTGTATAGGCATGAGATGTGAATAAGGAAGTGCCATCACTAAGGGCCCACACATTCCTATGCAATGGACACTTCCTAGTAGACCCATGAAAAAACCAATCCCCAAAAAGCTACTATTGAACATGATTATATATAAATTTTTTGCTCATAATAATACCTTACCCCCAATTTGATCAACTCTAACTTAATGGTGTAATTTCCCTTTTTATACTGCCCTATTTTGAATGCAGCAAATGCATTGATGGTTTCAAAATCAAAGTGTTGATCTTGTTGCTTGTCTGCAGCATAATATAATTGCGCCTTGCCCTTCACTTTCACTCCATTAAAAAAGGATGGTAACAATAATAAGATCGAATCCTTTGCTTGTTTTACCACCAAGTCCCCTCCAATCGCCTTAGCCCTAGCCGAGGCGTCAATTACCTCTTGGTATTTTAACTCTGCAGCGTAATAATCATTTTGAACTAAATCAAATTTTTGCAAAGTGGATTGATACACCATAAATAAAGTACCTAGTACAAAGACCCCATAGACAATGATAATTTTATGCCCCCAATTTATATTTTTCATAAATTCCATTTTATAATGCCGGTGCTAAAAACATGGCTTTGGTTGTTTCAATGCGCTCTCCGTCTTCATATAAACCAATTTTTATCTCCGTTTTTCTTTTTTTAATCTTGTCTTTTTTTAAGATGATAAAGAAGCTAGTTTGATAATAAGACTCTGTTGGAACATTCACGTGATTGATTAAATTTATTTCGCCCTCTATGTTTTCTAATTTTAATTCTAGATGTATTAATTTTCTAGTTTTATTAGCCAGTTTAATATTATATAAGTTACTAATCCTGCCATCTGGCAATTTTTGGTACATCTGTCCAGGGGTTCTTAGAACCCTTGCACTTACATCATCTCTTGTGATCAACAGCACAGCTAAAAAAGAAAGTAATAATAAAAGCACCCCTGAATATAATTTAAGTCTCCAGGTATACTTTGTTCGCTCCTTCTTTGTAATATTATTTTCTGAGGCATATCGAATTAACCCTTTAGGCTTATCAATATGATCCATGATGGCATCACAAGCGTCAATACAGGCAGTGCAATTCACGCATTCTAATTGAGTGCCATTTCTGATATCAATACCCGTAGGGCAAACTCGAACACAGGCACTACAATTGATACAATCCCCTTTTTGATCTTTTACATCGCTTAATTTTCCTCTCGGCTCTCCTCTTATATAATCATACGCAACAACTATAGAATTCCTATCCAACAGAACGCCTTGTAAACGTCCATATGGGCATACAATTAAACAAACCTGTTCTCTAAACCAATAGTATACAAAAAAGAATATAAAAGTGAAGATCAACAATGAACTAAATACCCCAAAATGAATCATGATGCCTTCCTGAATCATTAAACCAACCCGATCTATACCAATGATATATCCTAAGAAAAAATTGGCAATTAAAAAAGAAACTAAAAAGAAGGCGATGATCTTTGTTAGCCGTTTTCTAATTTTTTCTGCATTCCATGCCATTGCCTTAAGCTTTCTTTGCTGATTGTGGTCTCCTTCAATCCAATATTCAATCTTTCTGAATACCATTTCCATAAATATAGTTTGTGGACAAGCCCATCCACAAAATAAACGACCAAAAGCTACAGTAAAAAGAATCACAAAAACCAGGAATGTCAACAACCCTATTGCAAAAATGAAAAAATCCTGAGGCCAAAATACTTGTCCAAAAAATATAAATTTTCTTTCAAGTACATTGAATAAGAACATGGGCTCTCCTTCTATTTTGATAAAAGGAAGTGAGAAAAATAAGACCAAATACACATAACTAAAGTAAGATCTTAGATGATAGAGTTTCCCGTTTGGTTTTTGAGGAAAGATATAATTTCGCTTCCCTTCCTTACTAATGGTGCCAACAGCGTCCCGAAAATCCTGACTTAGTCGAGCATTGTCTTTGTCTTTGTATTTGTCTTTAATATTTTGTGAATTGTCTTCCATTATTTTGAGGGGGCAATTACGCCCTTTGTTGAATCAGACATGGCAGCTTCCTCTATAATTAAATCACCCTGTGGGGCTTTGCCATTAGGTACATTTGTATTTGACAAGGATTTAATATAGCTAGATAACTGTTGCATTTCGACAGGAGAGAAATTAGATTGCCAAGATTGCATGCCTTTGTCTGGATAACCATATTTAATGGTTTTAAATATATCCTCAATTCTCGCGCCATGTATTGTATAATTATCTGTCAAATTAGGACCTACGCCTCCACCACCAGTTTGGCTATGACAAGCCACACAGGTTTTAGTAAACAAAGTCTTACCAGCCTGAATACCCGCAGCATCTAACATCACAACTGAGTTTTCGTCTACATTTTCTTTCATAGAAGCCAAATATTGATCTGTTTCAAGCTTTGCTTCGGCCATTTCTGTATTGTACTCCTCGGTTGGATTCATCCCTGTATGCCAAACTTCAAATTTTAGGATATAAAAAATCGCTACAAAAATGGTGATATAAAAACCATATTTCCACCATGGTGGTAATGCATTGTCTAATTCTTTAATGCCATCATAATCATGGTCTAACATGATATCTGCCTCTTTTTCAATTGGCGCAGCTTTAGTAAAGAATTTTTTATCAAGATTGGCCCATGTACTTGCAACCCATGAATTTTTAAACGCTGCTTTTTGTACGACTTGAATAGGACGAGGGTAAATGATACGCCACATGTTATGAATAAAAATGAGCATTATAAAAATGACAAATAATTCTAGTGCCATCACAGTTGATAAAGTCCAGAATGAAACAGAAGATAAGCCCCCATAATACACCGTTGAACCAATTGCCTGAGTAGTGGAATCGGTTGCTATTGTTGCATTGTTCTGTGCAATTGCAGGTTGACTAAATCCAGCTGCAATGATTGTTAAAAGGATGGTGACTACCTTGTTTTGTTTTGACAGTTCTACCACTTTTTTTGATAACAAAATCAATACGGAGGATAAAAGCCAAATAACAAAAATCAATAAGACTGCAACCCCCAATATTAAATATTCAATATAGTTGGTGCTTTTACTTGGCATTCCGCTTTGTGCAGTTTGAGCTATAGCAGATTGTGCTGTAATGAATGCTATTAAAGTCATCATCGCATATTTCATTTTAAACATAGTTTTGAAATTTAAGAGGTGATTAGTTTTCTAAGGGTAGATTTTTAAGGGCATCTACTTCTTTTTTATCCATCACTTTTACATACCATAATACCCCTATAAAAAAGAACACAAATACAAGTAATGAAAAAATGGGATAGATGGTAGAATGCTCCATCGTCTCGGTATATTTTTTTATAAAACTGAACATAGCTTATTTTTTAAGGTTATTTTTTATTGATATCCGTTCCTAGTCTTTGTAAATAAGCAATCACCGAAATGATTTCTTTATTTGGCCCGACTTCAATACCATCTAGTTTTAAATTTGCTGCAATTAATTTAGCCTGTTCCATTAATTCTTTGTTGGCAATGGTAGCATAACCAGTTGCATAGGGCACGCCCAAGGTTTGCATCGCTTTTATTTTAGAAGGCGTAGTGGCAGTATCTAGTTCATGGTCAATTAAGAAAGCATAGGATGGCATGACTGAACCTGTTGAAATTGCAGTTGGTTCATCTAAGTGATTATAATGCCATGCATTGGACTTTTTTAAATTTCCTGTACCTTCTCTGGCTAAATCTGGACCTGTTCTCTTGCTACCCCATTGGAATGGATGATCATATACAAACTCGCCCGCTTTACTATACTCACCATACCTTTCTGTTTCACTTCTGAATGGTCGAATCATTTGAGAGTGACAGGTATAACAACCCTCTCTCACATAAATATCTCTTCCCTGCAGTTCTAATGGTGTATATGGTTTTACACTGGCAATGGTTGGCACATTAGACTTAACCAAGAAGGTTGGAATTAATTCCACTGCACCTCCAATTAAAATCACAATTAAAGACATGACTAACATGATAGTTGGCTTACGTTCAATCCATCTATGCCAATGCTCCCCTTTATGTTTTTCGTGTTTAGCTTCTAATGCAGGTGCTTCTGCATCTTCATTGGCAATTAATGTGCCTTTACAAATGGTCTTAAAAAAATTAACCATTCCTACTATCGCACCAGTTAAGTACAATAAGCCTCCTAAAGAACGCAATGCATAAAAAGGACGCATATAGGTGACTGTTTCTAGAAACTGATATTTCAATTGTCCTGAAGGCGTGAATTCCTTCCACATTGAAGCCTGTTGCCATCCAGCCCAATACATTGGAATGGCATAAAATAAAATACCTAGTGTAGCTAACCAAAAATGTACATTGGCTAATTTATTGGAGTACAAACTAGTTTTATAGATTCTTGGAATCAGCCAATATAAAATTCCAAAAGTCAACATCCCATTCCATCCCAATCCGCCTACATGCACATGCGCCACAATCCAATCTGTATAGTGCGCTACTGCATTAATACTTTTTAATGATAACATGGGTCCTTCAAATGTTGACATACCATATGCAGTAACTGCTACCACCATAAACTTCAATATCACATCCTCTCTCACTCTATCCCAAGCACCTCTTAATGTCAATAGTCCATTGATCATACCACCCCAACTTGGAAAGATTAACATGAAACTAAATACAATACCTAAACTTTGCGCCCAATTAGGAAGTGCTGTATACAATAAATGATGCGGACCTGCCCAGATATATAAAAAGATCAAGGCCCAAAAGTGAATGATCGATAATTTATAGGAAAACACAGGGCGGTTGGCTGCTTTAGGCATAAAGTAATACATCAATCCTAAATAAGGTGTGGTTAAGAAAAAAGCAACTGCATTATGTCCATACCACCATTGTACCAGCGCATCCTGCACTCCTGCATACCAGGTATAACTTTTAAATAAAGAGATGGGGAGCTCAAAAGAATTCACTAAATGCAAAACTGCAACAGTTACAAATGTGGCGATATAAAACCAGATTGCTACATACAAATGACGCTCTCTGCGCTTGATAATAGTTGCAAACATATTCCATCCAAATACGACCCAAATAATAGTAATCGCAATATCAATTGGCCATTCTAATTCTGCATACTCTTTTGCAGTAGAAATACCAAGTGGTAAAGTGATGGCTGCTGCTACAATAATCAACTGCCAGCCCCAAAAATGGATCTTACTTAAAAGGTCGCTATACATTCTCGCTTTTAGTAGACGTTGCAATGAATAGTAGACCCCCATAAAAATACCATTTCCAACAAAAGCAAATATGACTGCATTGGTATGCAGTGGCCTGATTCGTCCAAAACTAAAATAGGGCTGTAGATTCAATGTTGCTGGAAATACCAGTTGTAATGCAACCCATAATCCCACAGTCATCCCTACGACTCCCCAAATAATGGTGGCAATCGCAAAGTTCCTCACCGTTTTGTTGTCGTACTGAAAGCTTTGTACTTGCATAGTGCTTAATTAAAATGTTATAGTTTAGTTTTTACCTCGTCTTCAAATAGTATTCTTATTGATGGCGTACAATCATCATCCATTTGCCCAGATTTAACTGACCATAAAAAAGCCACAAGAAAACCTCCTGCAACTAGTACACTGACAATAATTAATATAAAAAATACACTCATAAAACGATTTTGGGCAAAGCTATTGGCTATTGAAAAAAGGATTTATGACCTAAATCAAAGCTGAAAATGATTTTAATCATACCCCTTTATTTTGTAGTTTAAAACTACCTGCGGATGGCCTTAGCGTATCTATATGACAAGAATGCCGAAAGCGCTACAATACTAATTGAACTTATGGGCATTAAAATAGCCGCTACCATGGGTGTCAACATGGCCTGAGTCGCAAAATACATCCCTACTAAATTGTAGAGGATTGATAAAGTAAAAAGAAGAATAATAATCGTTTTCCCCTTTTTAGCATATTGGATTAAGTGAAATAGCCTAGAGACTTGATGTCCTTCTAATATCGCATCACTCGCTGGTGTAAATAAATGTGTATGATCGGTGACTGCAATGCCTACATCACTTTTTTGCAATGCGCCTGCATCATTTAAGCCATCCCCAACCATCATCACAATTTTCCCATTATTTTGAAGCGCTTGTATATAATTTAATTTATCAGTAGGCGATTGATCAAATAGCATGGGTATATCTGCACCCAATATAAATTTTAGCTTCTGACCTTCGACAGGACGATCCCCACTTAATAAATGTACCTCATACCCATTTGAGATAAATTGATTGACCATCACTGATACGCCTTCTCTGTAGGCATGATTCACTTTATAAAAGCCTCTAAAAATGCCGTCAAATGCAATACAAACAATAGACTCGTCATAATCCATATTGACTGCAATACCTTCTGCTAATAAAAGCTTAACAGAGCCAATGATGACCCTATGCCCCTTTGATACTGCAATGGTCCCTCTTGCTATAGCATGATCAATTGTATCTACTTTTACCAGCTCTATTTTAGACGCTGTTAATAAATCATAAATCATTTGGCTCAATGGATGCAGGGATTCTCTTGTAACCGATCTTATGATAGACTGTTCTAAGCTTGATAAATCAACTCCTATATACACCAACTTAGAAGCTGCATGGTTTGTCAAAGTACCCGTTTTATCAAACACAATCGTATTCACTTTTTCAATTGCTTCCACCACGGATGCATTTTTACAGTATAATTTTGTTTTACCTAGCCACCTTAAAATATTGCCATAGGTAAATGATACTGTAAGCAATAAAGAACATGGGCATGCGACAATTAAAACAGCAGTGACTGAGGGTAATATTTTATTCGAATCCACAATCCACCAATACATTCCTGATAAAAAAGCAATCAAAAATAAAACGTAAGTGAAATATTGACTCCAGGGATGCACAAAGGAAACCTTGGTATTTTTTTGCTGATGTAATAGTGGATTATTCCAAAGCTCAGTGATATAACTATGTCCAATGGGCTTAACAACTTCAACCTGTATTGCTCTAGCTTTTTGTACACCACCTGCATACAAAAATGCACCTTTCTCAAATGCAACTGGCGCATGCTCCCCAGAAACAAAACTATAATCTAGCAATGCAACGCCATCCTTTAAAATTGAATCTGCTGGAATCATTTCACCAGATCTAACCAATAGTAGATCTCCTTTAATAAGCTCGTTTAAGGACTGGTTGATTTCTTTCCCATCCTTAATAATAGTTACCCCTAATGGGAAAAAAGAGGTGTAATCTCTATCAAATGTAAATGCATCATAGGACTTGTTTTGAAACCATCTTCCAATTAACATAAAGAATACAATACCTGACATACTATCTAAATAACCTGAACCAGTCTGGGTCAAGATTTCATACAAACTTCTTAAAAAAGTAACGCTAATCGCTAAGACAATTGGGGCATCTATATTCAGCCATTTTTGTCTTAATCCTGTATAAGCCGAAATGAAAAAATCACTTGCACTGTAGAATAACACAGGCAGGGATAAGATCAAATTTAAATAAATAAATAAAGGCCTAAGCGAACCTAAATCTCCCAGTTCGTCCGCTAAGTATTCTGGGAAACTCAACATCATGATATTGCTAAAACAAAATCCCGCAATACCAATTTTATATAATTGTTTTCGATTTACTTTTTTCTTTTGTTGCCAATCATTCCCACCTAAATGAATCATTGGTTCATAACCAACAAATGCCAACAACTGCACCAGTTCCTTTAAAGAAATAGCAGATAGTTGATAAATGATTTTTACTTCTTTCTTTTCAAAATTTATTTGAGATTGGATGACACCCGGATTAATTTGATGCAAGTGCTCTAATAACCAGACACAACTAACACAGTGAATTTGTGGAAGATAAAACACCACATGTACTTGATCCCCTTGCTTAAATTGAATAAGCTGTTCTTGTACTGCTTGATTGTCTAAATAATTGAATTTACTGTCTGTAAATTTGCCTTTTAAAGAAAGTCCTGGCATTTTGGTCAAATCATAATATTGACACATGCCATTTTGATCCAATAACTGGAATACCATTTTACATCCATCACAACAGAAGTATTTGTTTTCAATTTGTATGGATGCATCACACTCAGCTCCGCAGTGGTAACAATTTTCTTGCATAAATGAAAGACAAAGATCCACTACCAATAGGTCTGTACATATGATGCCACTCATCCATAAAGATGATAAAAATCATATCGCCCTCTTAGTTTATTGAGGCCATAAAATTATTATCCATTAAATTAATGGCTTCATAATAACCCTGCTTATGCCATTTACAACGTGCTAAATAGGCAACCAGTTGTTGATGCAAAAGCGGATTTTGCAACATGGTCGCAGGCAATCCTTTTTGTTTTGTCTTTTGTAAGTATTGATCCAATGACTTTGTTAGATCTTGCTTCGCATAATCAGCCACAAATGCTTGAACAGATGGATATTGATTGATGCTCTTTTGTGTTGTAAGATAATATTGTAACACAAATTCATTCATGGAGCCTTGAACATATAAATTGGCATAATTTGAGTCTGCATACAAAGCATTGGTTGGTAACCATTGATTCGGAATAATACCCCCGCCACCATATACCGTATTGCCTTTTGGCGTTTTATATGCCTTGCCAATAGATGCAGTATCTATATTACCTTCATTAGATTGCATCATGCGTTCAAGAAAGTCATGCTCATATGCCATCTTACCATTTTGATAAGGACGTTGAATATTACGCCCTAATGGTGTAAAGTATTTTGCAGTCGTTAATCTTAATGCGCCACCATTGGA
The DNA here is from genome assembly GCA_049314475.1 of Sediminibacterium sp. GTDB lineage: Bacteria > Bacteroidota > Bacteroidia > Chitinophagales > Chitinophagaceae > Sediminibacterium. The sequence goes on along the minus strand of JBMOFB010000010.1, from coordinate 18,013 downwards.
TAATCTAAATTGTTGTTGCACCAATCCTTTGCCATAAGACCTTCTTCCTACGACTTTTGCTCTATCCCAATCTTGCAAAGCCCCAGCTAATACCTCACTTGCAGATGCGGAGGTTTCATCCATCAAAATAGTAATATCCCCTGTCTCAAATAAACCTTCTCTTTTGCTATAGTAATTTACCCTTGGCGCATGCAATCCTTCTGTGTAAACAATTAATTTATTACCTGCTAATAACTCATCTACAATCCCTACTGCTTCTGATAATAATCCTCCTCCATTACCTCTTAAATCAATCACCAGCGACTTCATTCCTTTTTTTAATAAAGGCTCCAATGCTTGCATGAAAGCCTCATAGGTTCTATCCGCAAATTTGTCAATTTTAATATATCCAATGGTATCGTTCAACATATAGGCAGCATCTATCGGGGAAACCGGCACAGACGCTCTAGTTAAATTAAAAGTCATTTTTTGTTGATTACGCAACACGCCCAGTTTTAAACTTTCTTCTGCTGGCCCTTTTATTTTTTGTTTAATCGCTTCTCCATCTAATTTATTACCAGATAATTTAACAGTATCATCCACCGTTAAAAGAATGTCGCCTGTTTTTAAACCAACTTTAGCAGCCGGACCTTCTGGCATCACATATGCTACAAAAACGCTGTCCCTGAATTGTTGAAATTCAATACCTATGCCTTTATAATTCGGTTGCAATTGTTCATTGGCCTCCAATAAATCTGCAGGTGGGATATACACTGAATGGGGATCTAATTGTCCTAAATAAAAATCGGCTAATTTAGTTTGAGTGCTGTCCGTATTAACTTGTTCTACATATTTTGATTTCACCAATTCAATGATCTCATCCATTGCAGAATTTGAATCAGATGAAGGGAATCCTATTGAGAAACTTCCTTTTAAAAAAATCCCTATGCCTATACCCAATAAAAGTACCACTGCATAGGTGATTGGAGTGACCCAACTTGTTTGTGTTGAACGAGGTTGATTTTGTTGCATGTTGTATGAATTCTTGGCAAATTTACATCAATTCAAAATGAAATGGCTAATTTCATACTATAGTTCAACTAACATGAAAAAAACTTTTTTAATAGCAGACAGTGGTGCCACAAAATGTCAATGGACCTTGGTTCAAAATGGCAAGCGTCAAACCATTAAAACGGCTGGCATCAGCCCCTATTTTTTAAGTTTACAAGACATTGTACAATTAATAGAAAAGGCATTTCATAAAAAGACAGATTTAAGTAAAGTTGCTGCAGTTTATTTTTATGGAACAGGCCTTAGTAATGTTGATAATATAGCGATTGTAAAAAAGGCTTTGAAAACCGTTTTCAAAAATGCAAAACTAGATATCCAAACCGATTTAATGGCCATTGCTAGAGCTGCTTGTCAGGATGAAAAAGGCGTAGTTTGTATTTTGGGCACAGGCTCCAATGCAGGATTTTATAATGGCAAAAAAATATCTAAAAATAGCCCAGGACTTGGCTATGTTTTAGGGGACGAGGGAAGTGGCGCTTATCTAGGTAAAAAAGTATTGCAATATTTTTTGTACAACACTTTTGACGAAGAGTTGATGAATATGTTTGAGAAAAAATACAATTTGGATCGTGGTGCTATTTTAAATAAAGTGTACAAAGAACCTACACCAAATAGTTATATCGCAAGTTTTACAGATTTCTTAGTCGAAAATAGAGGACACTACATGATCGAAAATATCATTGAAGATGGACTCAACGATTTCTTTTTTACGCATTTGAATAAATTAAATGAATCTTGGTTACACCCTATTCATTTTGTGGGCAGCGTCGCGTATGGCTTTAAAGATGTCTTAAAACAATTGGCCGAAGGCTATGAAATTGAATTAGGAAAAATTGTGAAATCTCCGATGGATGGATTGATTGAATACCATAGCAAACACTAGGTACAAATGCACGATATAGAACCCTATTATCATTGGCGACATTTATACACTGCAGAAGCAGATCCAAGGTCTATTTTTTTTGGCAGGACCTATAGTGAATTTGAATTTTCACAAACGGTGTACAATTATTATATCCATCCTCAATGGGATGAGTTTGGCAGCAAAACTTTATATCTAAAAATCTTGTACACCGACTATGATGCAAAATTTGCCATCATAGAACTCATTGGCGAGTGGAATGATACGATTGAAAATGATATCATGGAATTGAAGCGAGAAGTCCTGGATAAATTAATGGCAGAGGGTATCATTAAATTTATTTTGATTGCCGAAAATGTATTCAATTTCCATAGTGGGGATAAAGATTATTACGAAGAATTGTACGAAGAATTATCGGATGAGGACGGATGGGCCGTATTGGTCAATTTCCATCCGGCCGCCCAACATGATTTTTTATTAAGGAAATTAAACCGCTACATCGAGCTCATGGAAATTAGTGCATGGCGCACTTACAAGCCTGAACATTTTTTTCAATTCATTGATCAAAAATTAAGTCAAAGGCTAGATTTGTAAAACTAAAAAAGCGAAAAAATTACGTTGATGTAATTGCAGTAAAAAACACGGATATAATAAACAAGAACAATTAACAAGATCAATCAACAAGGTCTTCGTAAGCTGCCAGTAATTCTCTGTAAGCATGGTCCTCCTTAGCTAATTTACAAGCTGCCATCCCTTTTTCATACCATTCAATGGCTGCCTCCTTTTCAGAAAGCGCCTCTAAACATTTTGCTAAATGATAGTAGGAACCCACATAATCCGGTGACTCCGTCAAGATTTCAGTAAACAAGGCTTTTGCCTTTTGCAAGTCCCCTATTTTGATATACTCCAAAGCCAAAGCATGTCTTAAAAAGTTATCCTTAGGTTGTTGATTTAAAAATTCAATAATTCTTTCAATTCGTTGCATCTTGTCTTATATTTGCATTAGTTGCATAAACAACCAAAAAGCATTAGACTATGAAGTTATTAGTTTGCATCAGCAAAACACCAGACACCACATCTAAAATTGCCTTCACCGAAGGTAATACAAAGTTCGATGAAAACGGCGTACAATGGATCATCAATCCATACGACGAGTGGTATGCCTTAGTTAGAGCGATCGAAATGAAAGAGCAAGATCCTGCTGTTACCATTCACCTTGTTACGGTGGGCGAAGCAGATGCAGAACCAATCATCAGAAAAGCATTGGCTTTAGGTGGAGACGAAGCCATCCGTATAAATATACAAAGCAATGATTCATTTGTAGTGGCAAGTCAAATTGCTGCAATTGCAAAAGAAGGTGCGTATGATTTAATATTAACTGGTAAAGAAACCATTGATTATAATAGTGCCTGTATTGGTGCAATGTTGTCTGGATTACTAGATTTACCTTATGTTTCACTTGCCAATCAAATGACATTAAACGGCAATACTGCATCTGTTCAAAGAGAGATCGAAGGTGGAGAAGAAACTTGTGAAGTCACCCTTCCCGCGATTGTGAGTTGTCAAAAAGGTATGGCGGAACAAAGAATTCCAAATATGCGCGGTATCATGGCTGCAAGAACAAAACCATTAAAAGTGGTAGAACCAATTGCCGTTCAAGCAACCACCTCTATTAAAACTTATGATTTGCCTCCAGCAAAATCTGGCGTAAAATTAGTTGCGGCAGACAATGTGGATGAACTTGTAAGATTATTAAAAGAAGAAGCAAAAGCATTCTAAACAATTCAAATCAAAAAATATGGTACTTATATATATTGATCAAGCAGACCAACAAATTAAAAAATCTTCTCTAGAAGCTATTTCTTATGGTGCTGCGCTTGCCAAGCAATTAGGCGTATCTGCAGAAGGAATTTTACTAGGAACAGTAACAGATGATTTAGCAGATCTAGGAAAATATGGCTTACAAAAATTACACCAAGTGAGTGATGCCACTTTAAATCATTTTGATGCAAAAGTTTTCACGCAAGTGTTGACCGAAGCTGCAAAAACTACCAATGCATCGGTACTCGTTTTTGCCCATAATTTAAATGGAAAAGCAATCGCACCTGCAGTAGCAGTAAAACTACAAGCTGGTATTGTGACTGGCGCGAATAGCTTACCTGATACAAGCAATGGATTTACAGTGACTAAAACTGTTTTTTCTGGAAAAGCATTTGCACAAATCAATATCGACACCCCTATTAAAGTGATTTCTATCAACCAGAATTGTTTTGGTGTTCATATGCACGAAGGTGCTGCATCGGTTGAGGCTTTATCTATCGCTATTCCTACGGCATCCATAAAAGTGACTGCAACACATAAAGTAGAAGGTGAAATTCCATTGACCGAAGCCAATATTGTAGTGAGTGGTGGACGTGGATTAAAAGGACCAGAAAACTGGGGTATTATTGAAGATCTAGCAAAAGTGTTAGGCGCTGCAACGGCTTGTAGTCGTCCGGTATCTGATTCAGATTGGAGACCGCACCATGAACACGTGGGTCAAACAGGGGTTCAAGTAGCACCTAATTTATATATTGCTGTAGGTATTTCTGGCGCTATCCAGCATCTTGCTGGGGTGAACAGAAGTAAGACCATTGTGGTGATCAATAAAGATCCCGAAGCACCTTTCTTTAAAGCTGCAGATTATGGTATTGTGGGGGACGCATTTGAAATTTTACCGGCCTTAACTGCTTCCATACAAAAATCAAAAGCCTAATTTAAATCAATGCTTTTTTGCTTTAACTTTGTAAAGCAAATCATCTTATGCAAAAAATTGAACTTGAAATTGTTGCGCTATCACATAGTATCACCCAATCTAATTCCTATGCAGTTATTTTAGGAGAAGTAAATGGGTTGAGGCGCTTACCTATTGTGATTGGTGGATTTGAAGCACAGGCAATTGCAGTGGCACTAGAGAATATGCATCCTTCGAGGCCATTGACCCACGATTTGATGAAAAATTTTATGACTGCATTTAACCTTCAATTGCAAGAGGTCTACATTTGCGATTTACAAGAAGGTATTTTTTATTCAAAATTAGTTTGTCATAATTCCAACGATACCATCGAAATTGATAGTAGAACAAGCGATGCATTGGCTTTAGCTGTTCGTTTTGGTTGCCCTGTTTATGTGTATGAACACATCCTAGATCAAGCAGGTTTGACCAATGAGAAAACCGATAAAGTAACGATGCCAGATACCATCACAAAAACATCTGAGCGAAGTGACTTAGCTAAACTTTCATTAGCAGAATTGAATCAATTATTGAGTGAAGTCTTAGAACAAGAAGACTATATCCGCGCCATTGATATCAGAGATGAAATCAATAAACGCAATGAACCAAAGCAGCCTTAGGATGATTCAATTTCCAAACTGCAAAATCAACCTTGGACTTTCCATCCTTGCAAAAAGACCTGATGGCTACCATGAACTCGAAACGGTATTTTATCCCATCGCAGTTTCAGATGCCCTAGAAATTTTACCTGCTGATAGTGTAACTATGACTCAGTCAGGTATTGCTGTTCCTGGAGACCCTGCACAAAATCTTTGCTTAAAAGCCTACCATTTACTAAAAAAAGATTTTCCTACGCTACCTGCTGTGCAGATGCACTTGCATAAAAATATTCCAATGGGTGCAGGATTAGGAGGAGGCTCAAGTGATGGAACAGCTGCATTGCTTATTTTAAATCAACAATTTTCGCTGGGTTTGAATGAAAAACAACTCATAGACTACGCAAGTCAACTAGGAAGCGACTGTCCATTTTTTATGTACAATAAAGCTTGTCATGCAACAGGTAGAGGTGAAATTTTATCCCCTATCCACTTAGATTTATCCAACTATCAATTTTTACTAGTACACCCAGGCATTCATATTGCTACTAAGTGGGCATTTCAGCAACTGAATCCACATACAAAATCAGAAACCATTGCTTCAATTATTGAAAAACCTATCACTGAATGGAAGTATGCTTTAGTGAATGATTTTGAAGCGCCTGTTTTTAAAGCGGAGCCTACCCTATCAAACATAAAAGATCAACTCTATCAATTAGGCGCGGTTTATGCCAGCATGAGCGGTTCGGGAAGTTCTTTATTTGGCATCTTTCCAAAGCATCATTTTAATCAAGCACCTGTAATTGAGCATGCATTGCGCATTGACTTAATGTAGATTTTCAAAGCAAACGGACCTTTTTAATTATATTAGTGGAATTAGAAGCAGCCATGAAAAAAATATTACGTCCAATTCAATTGATCTATTGTTTTTACGCATTATTCATATTTGCTTGCTTGACTATTCTGTCTTTGTTTGTAATGCTATTCATCCTACCATTAGGTGAAAAATATTTAACAAAGGGCATCTATAAAATAGCCCGTTATTTTTCAAAATGCTTATACCTATTCTTAGGCATGCGTCATCAAGAAATTGATGAGGGTACACATGATTTTGATCGAGCGCATGTATTTGTTGGAAATCATAATTCTTACATGGACATCCCTCCAATTGTCCAACTAAAGCATCAACCAATAAAACCATTGGGGAAATTTGAATCTACAAAAATTCCTCTTTTTGGACTTTTCTACAGACATGCAGTGATTTTAGTGGACAGATCTAATGCTGCGAAAAGAGCAGAAAGCCTTCAAAATTTAAAAGCTGCTTTAAAAAGTAAAATTTCAATTTTTATTTTTCCAGAAGGTACTTTTAGCATGACCGATGAAAAACCATTGAAAGATTTTTACAATGGGGCGTTTAAACTAGCAATTGAGATGCAGGTTCCAATTCAACCTGTTTTAATGGTTGATTCAGTCGATAGAATGCACTTTAGTAGCATCTTTACCCTTTGCCCAGGCATCTGTCGCGTCGTCTATTTACCGACTGTATATGTAGACAATTATACACTTGAAGATCTTGAAATATTAAAGCAACAAGTGCACCAAATGATGGATGATGGATTAAGAAGATATCGCCACTATCCAGCTTCTTAATGTATTTTTGTAGCCCAATATGTACGCCGAAATCATCATACCATTAGCCCTGCCTAAAAACTATACATGGGCCATTCCCACAGAGTTGGCAGAGGGTGTAATGATAGGTATGCGTGTAGAAGTTATGCTGGGTGCGAATAAGCGTTATGCAGGAATTATAAAACATATCCTCTCTGAAAAACCAGCTGGATTTAATCCAAAACCTATACTAGGTGTTTTAGATGACGAACCAATTGTATATCCAGCTCAATTGGCACTTTGGGAATGGATGGCTGGTTATTATATGTGTACCGAAGGTGAAGTGATGCAGGCTGCAGTTCCAAGCCATCTAAAAATATCCAGTGAAAGTATTTTTATTTTAAACGAAGGAGCAGCTGTAGATGGTCATCAGTTGAGTGATGCTGAATATATAGTTTCAGAAGCTTTGCAAATAAAAAAACAACTTAGCTTAATAGAAATACAAAAGTTACTAGATAAAAAATCCGTTTATCCTGTTATCAACAAACTCATCCAAAAAGGGATTTGTTCGGTAGAAGAAACAATGCATGATAAGTATACAATCAAAGTTGAAAATTTGCTGCATTTACATCCTGACTATCATTCAGAAGCGGCCTTAGAGCAATTGTTAAATGATTGGACGAGGGCTCCAAAACAATTAGCCCTCCTACTTGCATTCTTGCATTTACAAAAAACAGAAGGACAGGTGCAACAAAAGGCATTGATCGAAAAATCAGGCGCTGCTCACGCACAATTAAAAGCATTAATTGATAAAAACATTTTAGTAGTTGAGAAGAGAAAAATAGATCGCTTGGCAGTGGATGAAAGTTTGGGTAATACCAACTTGCACCACTTGTCTGCAGCACAACAACTCGCATATGATTCCATGGTTGAGCAAATGAAAACACATTCGGTCAATCTGTTGCATGGTGTGACTGGAAGTGGTAAAACGCAGATTTATGCTTCATTGATAGAGCATGCCATTCAGTCCAATCAACAAGCATTGTATATGCTTCCAGAAATTGCATTAACTGCTCAAATGATCCGTCGTCTTAAACAATATTTTGGAGGCAAAATTGCTATTTACCATTCTAAATTTAATCCCAACGAAAGGGTTGAAATTTGGAATAAAGTTAAGTCTGGCGAAATTAAAATAGTATTAGGAGCTAGGTCTGCCTTATTTCTTCCCTATAAAAATTTATCCTTAGTCATTATTGACGAGGAACATGATGCTTCCTATAAACAGCAGGATCCTGCTCCAAGATATCAAGCGAGAGATACGGCAATATACTATGCCAATCAGTTGGGTGCTAAAGTGGTATTGGGTTCTGCGACGCCTTCTATCGAAACTTATTACAATGCCATGCAAAATAAGTTTGGATATTATCACTTGAAGGAAAGATTTAGCGATGGTGCATTACCCCAAATGGAAATAGTGGATACAAAAAAACAAAATGAACAGTCTGCTATATTAACACCTCAATTATTAGAAGCGATTAAAGCAACTGTTGCAAACAATAAACAAGTTATTTTATTTCAAAATAAAAGAGGTTATGCCCCTTATATGATTTGTGAAACATGTGGTTGGATACCGCATTGTAAACAATGTGATGTGAGTTTAACTTTACATAAAGGAAAAAATGTATTGTCTTGTCATTATTGTGGTACAGCTTATCCTGTGGTGCATACCTGTGAAGCTTGTGGCAAACAAAGTTTTAAGCAAAAGAGTTTTGGTACCGAACAAATTGAAGAAAAATTAGCTTTGGCTTTACCTCATCTCAGGATTGCTAGAATGGACCTAGATAATATTAAAGGGAAAAATGAACACGATCATTTAATCCAGCAATTTGAAAGAAGAGAAATTGATGTTTTAGTGGGTACTCAAATGGTTGTAAAAGGGTTAGACTTTGAACATGTAGATTTAGTTGGCATTGTGGATGCGGATAGTTTACTCAATTTTAATCAATACAGAGTCAATGAAAGGGCGTTCCAAATGATGGAGCAAGTAAGCGGAAGAGCAGGTCGAAAAAATGATCAAGGCAAAGTGATTGTGCAACTAAGCCAGACCAATCATCCAGTGGTTGGCTTTGTGAAAGAACACGACTATGTTGCTTTTTATGACTTTGAAATAAATAATAGAAAGCACTTTGCCTATCCCCCTTTTAGCAGGTTAATGAGTATTCTTTTTAAACACAAAGAGAATCATATAGCGGAAGAAGCTGCAAATCATTTTTTGAAATCTTTGGATGCCTCCATTCAAAAAACAGTTATGGGGCCAGCTCAACCCATTATCAATAGAATAAGGAATAAATATATTTGGGAGCTTTGTGTTAAAATAACTAAACAGCCACAGCAATTACAAATTGCTAAAAAACAATTACTACATTTTATCCAATTGATTGCGGTGCACCCAAGGTACAAATCTGTTCAGATCATCATAGATATTGACCCCAATTAAATGAAGCTTCAAAAAAATATAGCCTTAAAACCATATCATAGTTTTGCTTGCGAAGAAATTGCTAGTTTTTTTACGACCGTTTCAACAAAAGCAGATTTGATTGAATCCATTGATTGGGCGATTAAAAATCACCAACCTTATTTGATAGTAGGATTTGGAACGAATATTTTATTTACCAAACAATACAATGGATTAATCATTAGAATGGATTTCACCGGTATCCAAAAACTACAAGAAACCTCCTCGGAGGTTATACTCAAAGTTGGCGCTGGTGAAAACTGGTCACATTTTGTAAGTTATTGTGTGCAAAAATCTTGGGGTGGACTTGAAAACTTAAGTTTAATTCCGGGTTCGGTTGGAGCTGCACCTATACAAAATATTGGCGCTTATGGTGTTGAAGTTGGTGAGCATATCGTAAGTGTAGATGCATATGATACTTTAAAAAATGAATGGGTGACAATCCCTCAAATTGAATGTGCATTTGATTATAAGGCTAGTATTTTCAGCAGAGAAGCGAATAGGTACATTGTATATGCAGTTGATTTTAAATTATCAAAGCAGCCTTTATTAAGAACAGATTATGGGGCAATAAAATCGGTATTACATGCTAGAGGTATCAGCAATCCAAGTGTGGAATCTATCGCAAATGCGGTTATTTATATAAGGTCTAATCAATGGCCTGATCCAAAAAAACTGGCCAATGCAGGAAGCTTTTTTAAAAATCCAATGATTACAACAAATCAGTACAATCAACTGATACTTCAATTTCCTTCCTTAATGGCCTATCCTATTTATGACGATGCGTATAAGATTGCTGCTGGATGGCTTGTTGAAGCTTGCGGATGGAAAACTGACACCAACGATTTAGTTGGCTGTTATAAAAAACAAGTATTGGTGATTGTAAATTATGGTGCAACAAAAGGAAAGACCATCTTGGATTTTTCCGAAGCAATCATTCAGTCAGTACAAGAAAAATTCGGGATCGTACTAGAGCGCGCTATTCATATTTTATAGTCAAATCGGCTCTTCTATTTTGTGCTCTGCCCTCTTTGGTTGTATTGCTTGCAATCGGTTGGGTATCGGCCAATCCAACTAGGGTGGTTCTATTGATTGCGAGACATTTTTTAACTAAATAGGTTTGAACTTTTTTAGCTCTTAATAAAGATAAACGATCATTGATTTTTCGTGTACCTGTATTATCAGTATGGCCAATAATAGTTAAACTTGTATTTGGATACTGTGTCATGATTTGCACCAATGAATCTAAACCTAGTAATGATTTAGGTGCAATATTAACTTTACCGGTTTCAAATTTTAATGCAGCTGCAATTGCATTTAGCTTAGGTTGTAAATCCTCACAGCCATTGTTTTCAGCAATACCTGGTACGTTAGGGCATTGATCCACTTCATCATTAACGCCATCTTTATCCGAGTCTGGTATTCCACATCCGTTATAACGTGCTAAACCAGCGACTGTTGGACACTTATCTTGATCATCTGGAATCCCATCTTTATCAGTGTCTGGTACCGGACAACCTCTATATTTTACTGTTCCGTCTACATTCGGACATTGGTCATTTTCATCATTGATGCCATCTCCATCCTGGTCTGGGACTGGACAACCCTTATATTTTAACAAGCCACTTTTTTCTGGACATTCGTCTTTATCATTTGAAACGCCATCATTATCCCCATCTGCTTGAATTGGTGCTTCAGGTAAAGCAATGGCTTTTTTCTCTTTCAATTTTAAAGGGAAAGAATAACTAACGCCATAATTCGTATGCATCTTGGTCAACTTAGAAGTTTCTGCATTAAAAGTTCCGAATACATTAAAAAAAGATCCTTGCTTGGCTTTAAATTGAAGACCTAATCCCATGGGAGCATATGCAGTATAATTGGTTGCTGTTTTAGCTACACCGAAACCTATGATAGCATAAGGCAGGACTGATTTATCATCAGTCGTAAACTTGAGATGTATTCTTGAATCAATAGCAGCATAGATTGATTTAGTAGTTGCTTTTGGTTGTTTTAAAGAAACGTAATATGGATATTTTAATGAACTAAAATCTAGATTCACTACCGCATCCAACTGTGGTGTTAACCCTTTAAAAAATTGCAAACCTACAGCAGGTGCAGATGCAGTTAACCCATCAGTAAGAGGGGTTTTCTTGAAATTAAGTGCAGATGCTTTAAAAGCAATCGAAGCTGGCTTAATATTAGTTACTTTTTGTTGTTGTGCATTGCTTAACAAGGAAACAAATAAAACAAATGTTAGCCCAATTACTTTTTTAGACATGTTTAATATTTTTAGTTCAACAAGAAGCTATAACTAACTCCATAGTTGTAAGAAGGTACAAAAGACTTGGACATTTTAGTTGAGTAAGTAGATGTAATGTTCAAATTTGAACCTTTACAAGTCTTAATCTGTAATCCTAAACCAACTGGTGCGTATGCACTATAATCTCTAAAAGCAAAAGCTCGAACACCTAAACCAGCAGTTACATATGGATTTACTCTATAATCCCCTTTGAACATCTTGATATTTACACCAGACTCAACAGAAGTCAAAAGATCTTCATTTGATCTTCTTAATGCATTTGGTGCATACAAAGGTTTACGTGCTATTCCTAAATCAAAATTAGCAAAGATATCCACTTGGTCTGTATATTGACTTGTATAGTTGACACCAAATGATTTAGTTGTAGATGCGTATTGTCCCCATTGCTTTGCATTTAAAACAGATCCTATTGAACCATTTTGAACGCGCTCAGCAGTTCCAAAATCTAAAGCATTGAATCTTATTGCAATGGATCTTGTCTTCTTACCACCCATGCTTGTTTGAGCCTGAGCAGCAATCATTAAACCCATAGCGATTAGAGAAAATAATAATTTCTTCATATTTTTTAATTGTTAAATGTCTCACAAATTTAGACCATAATTGGGAATTACGAAATTATTTAAAGGTCTATTTTTCGTCCTTTTTTGGGTTGTTTTTGGAATAGCCAATGGCGTCTACCGATACTTTTACTAGTCCTTTTGATTTGAAAGCCAACTGATTAGCTGCAGATTGACTTAAATCTATTACCCTTCCCTTTCTTAACATATTGGGGTGCATACGGTCATTAATCCTTACCATAACAGTCTTCCCGTTACGTAAATTGGTGACCCTGACTATTGTATTCAATTTGAATAAATTGCAAGCTGCGGTGTATTTGTTATTGTAAAAACGTTCCCCCGTGGAAGTTTTTAACCCATCAATTTTTCTGTTATAAAAACTCGAAATGCCTACGATATGATTGATCTCGATTTTAATTCTATTCGTATCAATTTTATATTTATACCTTTTGATATTGACACTGTCTAAATAGTTTTTTGTAGTAAGCGTGTTGGAGTTCACTTGCTGAGCGTAAATAGGCAAACATGACAGTAGAAAATAAGCGAAAACCATCAACTGAATCTTGTATTTTTTCATAGGTCCTCGTTTAAAATAAATCAAATGACTAAATTGGTATGACAGCAACCACACTGTCCAAATTCAATGGACCATAAATATGAGGAAATAATTCGTTCAAGTCTTCCGCCAATTCAAATAACACTGGCCTTTGTACTTTGGCTTTTTCTATTTTTAATTTTACTAAGCCAGTTTGTCCTTGATAAAACCTTTCAAGCACGCCTTTAATTTGTTTTTCGATTGAGCAATGTATAAACCCATCCTTTGCAAAATTTTTAGGCAAATAGCTCTGTTTTAATTGAGCCTCTTCCCATTCTTTACTTGAAGTCACATGATATATAAATTCGCTTTCCATTTTTTTCTCATTTAATTGATTGAATAATTTTTGGTATACGTTGATCCATCAACATTAAATCTGCAATGACGATCGCCGTTACCGCTTCCAGAACTACCGGCACTCTTAATGCAATGCATAAATCATGCCTGCCTTTTACCGAAAAGTCTTCTTGTTCATTGGTTTCCCAATTCCAAGTGTTTTGCAACTTAGGTGTTGAAGAAGTTGGTTTTACCGCAATTCTAAACACTAGGTCATTGCCATTGGTATATCCACCCACCACACCACCTGCGTGGTTTGTTTTTGTTTTTCCTGTTGCATCTATGATGGCATCATTGTGCTCCAAACCAAACATGTTTGCCGCAGCAAAGCCTGTACCAAATTCAATACCTCTAATTGCTGGAATTGCAAAAACCGCATGGCTGATTAAAGACTCCACTGAATTAAAGAAGTGTTCTCCCAGTCCAATTGGCAAGCCCTTCACAACACATTCTACAATACCACCTACACTGTCTTTTTGATCAATCGCATTTTGTAACCCTTTTTCTAAATCCGTTTCTCCGCCAATACTTAATATTGATGCTTGAATTTGAATGTCTTTTAAAAGTTTTTTTGCAACCACACCAGCTCCAACTAAGCCTGCTGTTAACCTGCCACTAAAATGTCCTCCGCCTCTATAATCTTCAAAGCCGCCAAATTTTTGATGTGCTGTAAAATCAGCATGTCCTGGTCTTGGAACGGCTCTTTGTTTTTCATAATCACCACTTCTTGTATTATTATTTTCAAAAAATAACATGAGTGGCGCACCAGTGGTGGTATCATTAAAAACACCTGTTTTAAAAAAAGGTATATCATCCTCTTGTCTAGGTGTAGTGCCTTTTTGTTTTCCGCCTTTTCTTCGCTCCATGTCTGCTACAAAATCTGCTTGTTGAAGCGCCAACCCAGCTGGACATCCATCTATTAAAACGCCAACACATTCACCATGTGATTCGCCAAAAATTTGAACTTTAAATAAGGTACCAAAACTATTCATGTATGTATTTTAAAGTGTATACAAGTTAAGCAATTTTATCTAAATGCACTTTTGCACCTAGATGCTGCAGATGGATAAAGAAATCGGTATAGGATTTATTGATGGCTTCTGCATCAGTGATTGTAATTGGACCGTCTGCGCACAATGCAGCCACGGCACAAGCCATCGCAATGCGGTGATCGTGTTGAGAAAATACTTCTGCTCCATGAATGCCGGTTCCGCCATAGACCATCATCTTATCCTGATCTAATTCTATTTTGATTCCTAATTTAGCAAATTCAGATTGCAAGCTAATCCCTCTGTCACTTTCTTTATGTGCTAATCGACTTACCCCGTGAAGGATTGTGACACCTTCGCATACGGATGCAAGGGCCACTAATGGTGGAAACAAGTCTGGACAATCTGTTGCATCAAATTCAAATGCTTTAAATTGAATAACTATACCAGCACTATCTTTTGTAGGGCCAATTATGATTGCATCTTCCACTATCTCAATATTTGCACCGGCAGCTTTCAAAGCCTGCATCACTGCTTTATCGGCCTGGGTTGAATCCATTTGTAAGCCTTTCACTGTGATTGGGCCCGCTATAGCACCTGCAACTAATAAAAATGCAGCACCACTCCAATCACCTTCAACAGAATAGTCAATATGTGCCGCTAAAGGTGGATGCGCTAAAAATTCAAAACGTGTATAATCTTGATGTTGCACATTCCATCCAAAGGCATTTAATACAGATAAAGTCAAATCTATATAAGGTTTACTTTTTAAATCATGCACATGAATCACTGCATTGGTTGCATCAGAAGCTGCGAATGCCATCAACAAGCCAGTTAAAAACTGAGAACTCAAAGAGCCATCTACCTCAATAGTTGTAGGCTTTAATGGACCTTTAATTTGGATAGGCAAAAAACCTGATTGAGATTGTATTTCAATGCCTACATCTGGGAAAATAGTATCAAAAAAATGCATCGGCCTTTTTAATAAACTACCTGTTCCGTTAATAGTGATGGCTTGATCACTTAAAGCGGCAATGGGTGTAAACATTCGAATACCTAATCCACTTTCACCACAATTCATTGATGTGCCTGTTGGCTTCACGCCATCTGAATGAACAAGCATTGTCTTTGTATCTATTTTTTCGTTCACTACATCTTCTAATGTAACAACAGCACCTAGTTTTTGTATCACATCTATTGCTGCAAGATCATCATTGGAATGACCAGGATTAAAAATTCGAGTCGTACCCCAATGAAGCAATGCTGCAGCACATGCACGTTGCATACTACTTTTACTAGCTGGTGCAACCTGCTCCCCTGTTAGCTTATTTGGATGAACTGTTGCGCGCATTTTAAGAATACAGTTTAATCAATTTTTGTAAAGTTTTCATTGGAATGGTTTCATAAACACCCTTTCCAATTTTACTTAAAAGCACATATTGCATACCTGCATTGGCTTTCTTTTTATCTTTTTGCATCACTTCCATTGTTGCATCAATATCAAAATGCATGGCAGTAGGTAAGCCATATTTTTTGAGTGTCTCTACCAATAAACCCGTTCCGGCAAAACCTAATAAGACTTGTGAAATTTTTGCAGCATAGACCATACCAATACTAATTGCATGACCATGTAATAAAGCATGTTCATTTTCAATCGCGTGCCCTAAAGTATGTCCAAAGTTTAACAGCTTACGATCTCCTTGTTCAAACTCATCTTTTTGTACCACTTTCACTTTTATTTCTACATTTTTTTGAATCAAAGCAGCTAAGGCTTTTTTATTCTTTTGATAAAAGGCTAAATCATGTTGATTTAATTCCTGCATCATTTTAGCGTCTTTAATAGCAGCATGTTTGATGATTTCGGCAAAACCATTCTCCCACTGATAACTTGGCAATGTCACCAAGAAACTGTGGTCATAGACAATAAAAGCGGGCTGACGAATCAAGCCTACCATATTTTTATAGACGCCCACATCAATTCCGTTTTTACCACCAATAGATGCGTCCACCATGGCTAGTAAAGTGGTTGGAACAAACCCAAATTGAACGCCGCGCATAAATACGCCAGCTACATAACCAACCATATCTGTTACGACACCTCCACCAACGCCAACCAAAACCGACTGTCTATTGGCACCAAAGTTGATTAATGCTTCTATGATAAAATCTGCTGTTGCTTGCTGCTTGTGTACTTCTCCAGCTGGCATCACAATAGTAGGTTTACCTTTAAATTTTTCTTGATGTAAAGCATACACCTGCTCGTCTGTAATATAAATCGCATTTGATTTGTCAACTAATTTTGAAATCGTTGCAAATTTGCCATCTAATACAAATTCAACTGTGCTATTTGTAAATTTTACTTTCCAATTTTTCATAACAATTTATTTACAATACCAAAATTGCTGGGGATACCAATCAATTTTAGCTATTCATAATTTTATTTTGTTGTTGAATACTTTCCATATGTACCGCGTCCATGTACTTGGTAATAAAGTCGTCACTCAAGCCCATCTTATTCCCTTTCGCAACCGCTCTTTCTAAAATTTCATTCCAACGATTGGTTTGAAGGATGGTAATGTCATTGTTCTTCTTGTATTCACCAATTTTTTGAGCCACTTTCATTCTTGTAGATAAAACTTGTAACAACTCATCATCTAATTGATTGATTTGTTGACGTAATTTTTCTAGTGCAGTATGAACTTCTACAGAAGCAATATCTTCTTTTCTCCAACGAATGGCTTCCAACATTTCCTTCAATACTTCTGGTGTAATTTGTTGCTTGGCATCACTCCATGCATTGTCTGGATCGATATGTGATTCAATAATTAAACCATCATAGTCTAAGTCAATCGCTTGTTGTGCTACTTCTTGTAAGATATCACGACGACCACAAATGTGCGAAGGATCATTGATCATTGGAATACCTGGGAAACGACGCTTCATCTCGATGGCTAAATGCCACATAGGTGCGTTACGGAATTCGGTATTTCCATATGAACTAAAACCTCTATGTATTAATCCAAGTTCGTCAATACCTGCTTTGGCTATACGTTCCATGCCACCCACCCATAATTCTAAATCGGGATTCAAAGGATTTTTAATTAACACAGGTACTTTAACGCCTCTTAATGCATCTGCAATGTCTTGCACACTAAATGGGTTCACCGTGGTTCTTGCTCCTATCCAAAGTACATCCACACCAAAATGCAATGCATCTTCTACTTGTTTTGCAGTGGCAACTTCTACAGCCACTGGTAATCCAGTTTCCTTTTTTGCTTGTTGCAACCAAGGCAAACCTTTTGTACCAATACCTTCGAAACTACCAGGTCTTGTTCTTGGCTTCCAGATGCCTGCACGTAAAATATCTACTTTACCAGTAGCAGCTAAACGCTGCGCTGTTTGCATCACTTGTTCTTCTGTTTCTGCACTACAAGGACCTGAAATAATCAATGGTGCTTTCTTTAATAAAATTCCCATGTATACCAATTTTTAAATTAGAGATGTATTATCCTTCGTTATTGCCTCTTTGACCACCGCTATCTGCATCATTCATGCGAATACGACGACCTTTATAGTTTTTGCCATCTAATGAACTGATCATTTTTTTAGCAGCACTAGATTCAATTTCTATCCAGCTGTTCATGTCTCTCATATCTATTTTACCTAAGACTTCTTTTTTCAAATCACTCATGTCTAAAATAAATTGTAAGAAACTCGCTTTATAAAAACCATCCTTGGTTCCTAAATTCACGAATAATCGAGTTGCGCCTGCCGTACCTCTTGATTGACTACGACCGCCTCTATCTCCGCGA
>JBMOFB010000009.1:0-34366 GCA_049314475.1 Sediminibacterium sp. | reverse complement strand
GCACAATGGTTGGTTTATAATGCTTTTCAATTAAACGACTCGCCACAATACCCACTACACCTTTATGCCAATGGGGTTGAAACACCACGGTCGATTTTTTATTTAAATGTGCTGCATCGTTTTCGATTTCCGCGAATGCTTCTTCGGAAATACTACTATCTGCTTCTCTTCTGTCTAAATTATCTTGTTGCAAAAGGGAAGCCACATCTAAAGCACCTTGGTATTCCTTTTCAATAAATAGTTGTACCGCTTTTTTTGCATCATCCATTCTGCCTGCGGCATTGATTCTGGGAGCAACAGCAAATACTAAATTGCTAATTCTGATTGGGCGATTTTGCTTGGCTAATTCTAATAATGCTAATATGCCATGACTTGGATTTTCATTCACTTTCTCTAAACCAAAAAACGCCATCGTCCTATTCTCATCTGTAAGCGGCACAATGTCTGCAGCAATGGCGGTGGCAACAAGGTCTAAGTATTGCAAGTAACTTGAATCGGGTAAGTTATAGGCTTGCGCCAACGCTGAAATCAATTTAAAGACCACACCACATCCACATAATTCTTTATAAGGGTAGCCGCAATCAATTTGTTTGGCGTTTAAAATGGCTACAGCTGGTGGTAAAATAGGATCGGGCAGATGGTGATCACAAATAATAAAGTCAATCCCTAGCTCTTTTGCATAGCTGATTAATTCTGTTGACTTGATTCCGCAATCCACCGAAATGATTAAACTAATTCCTGTTGCTTTTGCATGATCGATGCCCATCTTTGATACGCCATACCCTTCTCTGTAGCGGTGTGGTATATAAAAATCAATGGTTGGGTGTATGTTTTTTAAGAACTGGTATAATGTGGCCACAGAAGTGGTGCCATCTACATCATAATCGCCAAAGACCATAATGGATTCGTTTTCATCAAAGGCTTTGGTAATTCTTGTAACAGCTTTATCCATGTCCTTCATTAACCATGGATCATGTAAGTCGTTTAAAGAAGGTCTGAAAAATTGCTTTGCTTTATCAAAATCTTCAATGCCTCTTTGTACTAACAATTCGCATAAAATGGGATGTATTTTTAGTGCTGTTTGAAGCCCAGCCACTTTAGCCGAGTCGGCCTCCAATATATTCCAGCGTTTTTCCATTAATATTTTCTGTCGGTTGTATAGCGGACTAATTCTTCTAACGCGTCTCTTGTGATGGATGGAGGGAAACTATGTAAAACTACCAAGGCTTTGTCTCTGTACTCAATCATTTTATTGTGCGCATATTCAATGCCACCTAATTGCTTCACGTGGTCAATAACGAACTTCACTTTACGCTTGTCATTGTTATTATTTTTAACAATATACACAATCTCTTTTTTTAAGGCTGGGCTACATTTTTGTAAAATGTGAATTAATGGAAGGGTGAGTTTTTTCTCTTTGATATCATTGCCTGTTGGCTTGCCAATGATTTCATCACCATAGTCAAACAAGTCGTCTTTAATTTGAAAGGCCATCCCTACATATTCTCCAAAATCTTTCATTTTCTGAATCTGCTCAGCATCTTTAGTAACTGAGGATGCACCTGCAGCACAACTTGAAGAAAGCAGGCTTGCAGTTTTACCATAAATGATTTCATAGTAAACAGATTCGTCAAAATTTAAATTTCTAGTTTTTTCCATCTGCAATAACTCCCCCTCACTCATTTTTTTAACAGCATCAGAGAGGATGGTTAAAATTTCAAAGTCTTTATTTTCTAGAGAAAGTAATAGGCCTTTAGATAAAAGGTAATCGCCTACTAAAACAGCAATCTTATTTTTCCATAACGCATTGATTGAAAAAAAACCTCTCCTTTCTAACGCATCATCCACTACATCGTCATGCACTAAGGTGGCAGTATGTAGTAATTCTACCAATGAGGCTGCACGGTAGCTAGCATCATTGATTTCGCCATTGAGTTTTGCAGAAAGTAAAACAAACATCGGTCTCATTTGCTTTCCCTTTCTTTTGACAATATATTGCATGATACGGTCTAGTAAGGAAACCCTACTTTTAACCGCCTCCTTGAAATGCATTTCAAAAAGTTCTAATTCTTTGCCAATGATTTTTTTTGCTAGTTCCATTTACGGGTGCAATTTAACTCGTATTTAGGGAAGCGAGCTGTTTTTTTTAGCCTCATTACGCAAGCATATCAAAATGTAATGCACCAAAATTTTGCAAGGAAGATAGCTTTAGATCTGCCGCTGCCCAATGCTCTTGTTTGAGTGCATCCGCAGCGGGTACCACCACACAGGTCATCCTTGCTGCTTTGGCTGCTAACATCCCATAAAATGAATCTTCGAAACAGATACATGCAAGAGGTGAGATATGAAGGGCGGTGGCACAATCCAAGTAAACTTGAGGATGTGGTTTTGCATAGGGCAGGTTTTGTGCTGAACAACTTGCGTGTATCAAGCTACGAATGCCAAGCTTATCTTTTACCCACTCAATTAAGGCTGTAGGAGAGGATGTGGCAAGGCCTATTTTAAATTCCTTTTCTAAAAAAAATTTAAAGATATGTTCTACGCCTGGCATCAATGTGGCTTCTTTGTCTATATATTCCATTGCTTGATCAATCACTCTTTGCTCGGCTCTAGTATATTCTGTAGATGGAATTTTATATTCGTGCAACCAGTGTGCCACAAATTCTTTTGACCTTAGTCCAGTGGTTGTGGCGTATTGGGCTTCTGTTAAACTGATGCCGTATTGCCTAAAGATTTCAGCGGCTGCTTTGTTCCAAAGTGGCTCGCTATTGATTAATAATCCATCTATATCAAATATAACAGCAGTCTTTTTCATTGCTTAAAGATACAAATTGTTGCTTAAACAGTGCAGGTCAATTATGAGATTATGTAGTATATTGCAAAACAAATCAGTAAGTTAGATATGCGTTTATTGAATTATTTAAAGCAAATAAGAATTTTTCGTTCCATCATTTATGGAGTCGTAGGATTGTTTACCTATCCGGGGCTTGCTTTGTTCAATCAATTGAATATCGAAGGCACAGAACACTTAGAGGGATTACCCAAACGCAATGTGCTTTTTGTGAGCAACCATCAAACTTATTTTGCAGACGTGATTACTTTTGTGCATATTTTTTGTGCTGTTAAATGGAGAAAATTCAATCGCTTAGGCATCCCTTATTATCTATTGAATCCATTTACCAATGTGTACTTTATAGCAGCAGAGGAAACCATGAATGACAACTGGATTTCAAAATTATTTAAACTAGGTGGTGCATTAACAGTTAAAAGAACATGGAGAGCAGAGGGGAAGGATGTAGAAAGGCAAAGAGATGTTGTAGACACACAAAAAATTGACAAAGCATTATCGCATAGCTGGGTCATCACCTTCCCACAAGGCACCACTAAACCTTTTGCGCCGGGCAGAAAAGGCACTGCACATATTATTAAGAACAATCATCCCATTGTGATTCCAGTGGTCATCAATGGATTTTGGCGTGCGTTTACCAAAAAAGGATTAACCTACAAAAAAGTAGGAACGCCATTAACGATAAGATTTAAGGAGCCGATGGTCATTGACTACACTGCGTCAGTCGAGGCAATTTTAGACCAAGTGATGGACGCTATTGAACAAAGCAAAGACTTCATGCTTAGAGGTAAACACCATGCGATGAAAGCAATTGAATCTTAAAGGACTCTATTTTAAATTTATTAGTTATCCTCTTCTTTTATAAACAATGCCTTTAATTCAGTGGCATCATCAGGCTTCATCTTTCCAGCAAGAATCAAACGTAATTGTCTTCTTCTTAAAGCACTTGCATAATACTTTTTCTCCTCTTCCGTTTCTGCAATAATTTCTGGCACTTTTTTAGGTTGCTTTTGAGCGTCTAAAGCGACAAATGTAAAATAAGCTTCATTGCTCAAAACCCTGGTTTGCTCAATCGTATTTTGATTCCAAACCCTTAAGTGTATTTCCATCGATGTTGTAAAAGCCCTTGTTACTTTAGCTTCTATACAAATTACGTTACCTAATTTTATGGGTGTCTTAAAACTAATATTGTCCACTGATGCAGTCATGGCACCAGAATTACAATGTTTAGCAGCCGAAAGGTAAGCAGCAATGTCCATCCAATACATGAGTCTTCCTCCCATTAAATCTCCGTAGGTATTGGTGTCATTGGGTAAAACCAATTCGTTCATTGTAGTAAAAGAGGCAGACGCTGTTTTTGCTTCCATAATTTCAATTTATTTTAAATTGAGTTCAAAGGTACAACTATCCGCTTTATAACATGCATGACTAGATGGTACAAGATTCCAAATTGCGCAAATAAGTTGGATCAACATCCGCACCAATTCCTGGAGCTTCGCCAATACTTAAGTGCATGCCATTGAATTGTACACCTCCAATCACTGGGTCTATTGTATGCCCGATTAAACATGTGTCCATGTCATAAAAATGGACATTGTCCATGGCCATGGCAAAGTGCATTTTAGCACTTAATGCCACCCTGCTTTCTAACATACCTCCCATCATACAAGGAATATGATTGGCTTTTGCTATATCGTGAATTTTTATGGCCTCATGTATGCCACCACTTTTAGAGAATTTAATATTGATGGAATGACAGGCTTTGTTTGCAATTAATTTTCGGGCGTCATGATGGGTAAACACCGATTCATCTGCCATAATTTTAACTGGAGATTGCGCACAAAGTGCAGGCAAGTAATCATCATAATATTTATGCATGGGCTGTTCGCAGAATTCAATTGCATAAGGTGCTAATTGAGTAAGTATTTCCAATGCATCCTCCTGAGCCCATCCCTGATTGGCATCAATTCTAATTATTGTATCTTGTCCAATGGCTGTTCTAATTTGTCGAATGCGCTCCACATCTTCCTTGGGCGCTTTTCCCAATTTAACTTTAATGATTCGCACTCCTTTCTCAACAAATTCAACGGCCTGTGCTGCCATTTCCTCGGGCTTACCAATACCAATGGTTAAATCTGATTCAATTGATTTTTGCTGCCCTCCTAAAAATTGATATAGGGGTTGATTGGCTGCTTTAGCCGCGATATCATACAATGCTAGATCAAATGCACTCTTTGCAGTATTGTTGCCAGCAATTACAAGGTCAAGTTCTTTTAAGCGTGCTGGAATATCCAATGGATCTTTTCCTTTCCAAAACTGAGCAAAATCCTTCGCATTATTGTAGCAACTTAATTGCGTTTCTCCAACAATCATTGGGAAGGCCGAACATTCTCCTATGCCAATGATGCCTTGGTCAGTTTTTATTTGAATCAATATATTTTGTGCATATTCCATTGTCCCAGTCGCAATGGTGAAAGGAATCATGGGAATTTTAAACTGGTAAATGGTCGTTTCTATGATTTTCATAATGGGTATAAATATACTTATTTTGAACAATTTCCTTTAACTGATTGTTATGATAAAAATCAATTGATATGGAAGGTTTAAAGCAAAAGAAAGTATTGTTATTGGGTGCAACAGGAGGTATTGGTGCACAATTAGCTAGTTTATTGCATGGAAGTGGAGCTCAACTTTGGTTGGCAGGCAGAGACGCCAATAAATTGAGTCAATTGGCTTCGGATTTGAGTTTGGGCGCTGATCGATTTTTTCAAGTGGATTTAGCGGACACCAATGCAGTACATCAGTTTACGAATCAATTAAGAACATTGGATTTTGCATTTGATATTTTTATCAATGCTGCAGGAATAGGCATTATTAAATCGTTTGATAAATTAACGACTGCAGAAATGCAAACTTCTTTTCAGGTGAATACACTAAGTAGTTTTGAAACCATTCAAGCCATCTTGCCTAAAATGATGGAACTTAAAAAAGGATTGATTATTAACATACCCGGTATTTTAGGTAAGGTACCAATGGCAGGCGCAGCAGCATATTGCGCGAGTAAATATGCTTTAGTTGGCATGATGCATTCCTTAAGAGAAGAATTAAAACGTACAGAAATCAGAATTACACAATTGTATTTAGGCGGAGTGGATTCTCCATTCTGGGATACCATAGATTTAAGGGTACAAAGAGATAAGATGGTGGTGGCCGAAGAAGCTGCAAGAGCTATCTGGTTTTTATGCCAACAACCAAGCTCTGGGGTGGTAAGTGAAATGGTTTTACAGCCCTTCAACCATCAGGCGATTTAAACTTTGTCAAGAAGTAAATAGTCCCGATATTTGCGATACGAATGAACGTTAGCATGAACCTATCTTTAAATAATACCCAAAACGCATTTGCGTACAAATCCAATACAGATTTAAACAAAGCAAAATGGCTTTTTTCAGTCATTCAAAATCCTTGGATCGTATCCATTGGCACTCGATTGACGCCCATGTTAATGAAGTCTGGATTACCTATCAATGGTTTAATTCGTAGTACAATTTTTAATCAATTTGTTGGCGGAGAAACTTTAGCAGAATCTGCAAGAGTGACTAAAATGTTGGGTACTTACGGCGTTCAAGTGATCTTGGACTATGGTGTAGAAGCAAAGGAAGGGGATGCAAGTTTTGATGCAGTGACAGAACAATTTATTGAAGCAATTGAATTTGCGGCAACACAAGATAACGTGCCTTTTGTAAGTGTTAAATTAACTGGTTTATCTAGCATGCATTTATTGGAGCGTTTAAATGAAGCACCAAGATTAAGAAGTGGTATCCATGATAGCGAATCGGATGATGCTGCTTGGAATCGCTTGAAAGAAAGAATGTATGCCATTTGTGATGTAGCTGCAACACATGGTATTGGAATTTTAATCGACGCCGAAGAAACTTGGATTCAAGATCCCATCGATCGCTTGGCGATTGAATTAATGGGCGTGTACAATAAAGAAAAAGTAATTGTGTACAATACCTATCAGTTATACAGATCGGATCGTTTAAACTTTTTAAAGATTTCTCATAAAATTGCAGCTGAAGGTCAATTTATCTTAGGTGCTAAATTGGTGCGTGGTGCTTATATGGAAAAAGAAAGAGCTAGAGCGGAAGCGATGGGCTATCCATCACCGATTCAAATAGATAAGTCAGCATCTGATGCTGATTTTGATGCAGCGGTTGTATTTTGTTTAGATCACCTAGACCAGATTGGTTTAATCTTGGCATCGCATAATGAGGCAAGCAATTTGAAATGTGTACAAATGATGCAGGATAAAGGTTTGCCAAATAACCATCCGCATATTCACTTCTCTCAACTCTATGGTATGAGTGATCATATTACTTTTAATATGGCAACGGAAGGCTATAAAGTGAGCAAGTACTTACCATTTGGTCCCTTGCATGATGTTGTTCCATATTTAATGCGCAGGGCACAGGAGAATTCAAGCGTGAACGGCCAAACCAATAGAGAATTGCTATTGATCAGACAGGAAATTGCTAGAAGAAAAGCAAAATAATCTACTAATTTACGCCCCAAGTTGTAAATTGCATCATGCAACAATATTTACAATTAGTCCAACATATTATAGATCATGGGACCGAAAAAACAGATCGTACCGGCACGGGTACTAAAAGCTGTTTTGGCTATCAAATGCGTTTTAATTTAGCCGAAGGTTTTCCTTTAGTGACGACAAAAAAATTACACTTAAAAAGTATCATCCATGAATTGCTTTGGTTTTTAAAAGGGGATACCAATATTCAATATTTAAAAGAGCATGGTGTGCGTATATGGGATGAGTGGGCAGATGCAAATGGTGATCTAGGACCTGTATACGGCAAGCAATGGAGAAGTTGGGAAGCGCCTAATGGTGTTGTGATTGATCAGATTTCAGAATTGATTGAACAAATTAAAAAAACGCCAGATAGTAGAAGATTAATTGTAAGTGCTTGGAATGTAGGAGACTTATCCAAAATGGCTTTGATGCCTTGTCACAATATGTTTCAGTTTTATGTGGCCGATGGTAAATTAAGTTGTCAGCTATATCAAAGAAGTGCAGATGTATTTTTGGGTGTGCCTTTTAATATTGCCTCTTATGCTTTATTAACCATGATGATTGCACAGGTTTGTGATTTAGAATATGGTGATTTTGTGCATAGCTTCGGTGATGTGCATTTATACAATAACCATATGGAGCAAGCAAATTTGCAATTAAGCAGAAAGCCTTTCCCACTTCCAACTATGAAAATTAATCCAGCGGTGAAAGATATTTTTGCTTTCAAGTACGAAGACTTTACTTTAGAAAATTACGAATGCCATCCTGGTATTAAAGCCCCAGTGGCAGTTTAATAAATTATTTATGAAAGTATCCTTAGTTGTTGCAGCATCCGATAACCATATGATTGGTAAAGACAATCAATTGCTTTGGCATCTACCTAAGGATATGAAATTTTTTAAAGACACCACATGGGCCATGCCTGTGATTATGGGAAGAAAAACTTTTGAATCATTAGGCCAAAGAGTTTTACCTGGCCGTTTGAATATTATTTTGACTAAACAAGTTGGACTTTCCTATGATCAAACAGAGGTAGTTGGTTCCATTGCAGAAGCTATTGCTATTGCCGAACGCGAACAGTATGCCGAAGTGTTTATCATTGGTGGCGGACAAATTTATCAAGAAGCAATATCGATTGCAGACACTATTTACATGACTAGGGTGCACACCCAAATTGAGGGAGATACTTTGTTTCCTGAAATGGATGAACAATGGATTTTAGAGTATCGTTATCCAAATGCAGCAGATGCAAAACATGCTTATGCATTTGACTTTGAATGTTGGAAAAGAAAATGAAGTACAACACTTTTACCTTAATTCGTAAATATATTAGTTATTTATGGAAAGCCTCCAATGGTCAGGGACATGGGGTGCATTCTCCATTTGTTTATGCCTTCATCAAAAATGTTTTAAATACCAAATCAACAGGTGAAAGTATTGATGCCATTGAATTGTATCGTCAACAATTATTGAACAATCAAAAGGCCATCAACATTCTTGATTTGGGGGCAGGTGCCAATTCTCAGGGAAATAAATCAAGAACCATTGCGCAAATTGCTAAAGGGGCCTTAAAGTCCAAAAAATACAGTGCACTCTTAAGCCGCATTGTTACATACTTCCAGCCCCATCAGGTGCTAGAAATGGGCACTTCATTAGGTATTACGACTTGTTATTTAGCGCAAGGAGCCCCTAATGCTTCTGTGGTAACCATGGAAGGCGCACCTACTGTGGCCCAGGAAGCCTTGACTACATTTAAAAATTTAGGGTATCATAATATACAATTAATTGAAGGCAATTTTGATCAAACCTTGCCCAATTATTTACAAAGTATTTCAACTATTGGTATTGCTTATGTAGATGGCAATCATAGATACAAGCCCACTATGCAATATTTTAATTTGCTTTTAACTAAATCTGATGCACATTCTATATTTATTTTTGATGATATTCATTGGAGTAGTGAAATGGAAAAAGCTTGGGCCGACATTAAAGCAGATGAAAGCATATCACTGACCATTGATTTATTTTATATAGGCATTGTGTTTCTTAAAAAAGGCAATAAAGAAAAAGAAAACTTTATCATTAAATTTTAACCATTGCTACCTCCATCATTCATAGTATCCTTAGCAGGCCTTCCTGGATTTGATGAAACGGCTTTTGTTAAAACGCATCAAGTGCCTGCAGATTTTACTTCAGTTCGTTTGAATCAATTTAAACCATTCGATCTTGCAGCACATCCCTTTATGCAAGCAATGACGCCAGTAGATTGGTGCCAACAAGGATATTATTTAACTGGTCGACCAAGTTTTGTGTTGGATCCTTTATGGCATGCTGGTGCCTATTATGTGCAAGAAGCAAGCAGTATGTTTTTGCATGCAATCATTAGCCAATTAGCAGATACGGAAAAGTATTATAAAGTCTTAGACCTTTGTGCGGCACCTGGGGGCAAAACAACTTTATTGGCCAATTATTTTAAAAACGGATTGTTGGTAGCCAACGAAACAATCAAATCCAGAAACGCGATTCTAGAAGAAAACTGCATTCGCTGGGGGAGTGATCATATTGTTGTCACACAAAATGATCCAAGTCATTTTAAAGCCCTGCCTAATTTTTTTGATTTCATTGTTGTAGATGCACCTTGCAGTGGCAGTGGGATGTTCAGAAAAGATCCACAAGCTATTCAAGAATGGAGTGAAGAAAATGTGTTGCATTGCAGTCAAAGACAAACAAGAATTGTTGAAGAAAGTATTGCTGCATTGCAAGAAGGTGGATATTATATTTATTCAACCTGTTCTTATTCATTTGAAGAGGATGAAAAGATCATGGATTATATAGCTTCTTTGGAGGGGATGAAATCTGTGTCTATTGAATTGCCTGACTCTTCTCAAATTGTGACAACCTACAGTCCAATTTATAATGCGCAGGGTTTTAGATTCTATCCAGATAAAATAAAAGGGGAAGGATTTTTTATTGCTGTTTTTCAAAAAGAAAAAGCCGCCTATACCAGTCATTATTCATCGCCTTTTGAATTTGCTGTTCTGTCCAAAAAGGCACTGGCTAGTTTAAATGCGATATACCCATTGTCTGAACAATTTTTATGTATTCAACATTTAGACGAATTAATTGCATTGCCAGCACATTGTTATTCCGATATGCAAACCATTAGGGCACACTTATATGTTAAGAAAATAGGCATGCGCATAGGCGAACTAAAAGGTACAGACTTGGTGCCGGCGCATGACTTAGCTATGAGTCAATGGTCTAAAATGCCTTATGATAATATTGAAGTGGAGCTTTCTGATGCCTTGCAATTTCTGCGCAGAGCCGATTTTGAGCTGAATGGTGCAAAAGGTTGGCATAGCATAAGTTATATGAATTGTCGCTTAGGATGGGTCAAAATACTTCCCAATCGATTAAATAATTATTACCCAAATACTTGTAGAATACTGAATTACTGATTTTTATAAATTATATTTTAATTTAATAAGTAATTTTATATCTTTTTTTGCAATTAGATTTTGTAAATTTGACTTCCTTGAAAAAGTTTATATTATACTTGATTCTAGCTTTTGGTCTATTTAGCCAAACGGATGCCACCGGTGCAAAAGGTAAAACTGTGACTAAAAACGCACAGACGATCAAAAATGCATCAAACAAAAAGAAGCCGATAGGCAAATCTTCGAAATCCAAAAAAGGAAGTAAAAAGAAGTCTAGTAAATATTCAAAATCAAAAAGGGGCAGTTCTAAATCCAAGAAATCGGTTGCAAAAGTAGCCCCTGTTGTTAGAACAGCTCAATGGGAAATGATTGCACAAAATAAGGAGCAATCAAGAATAAAAGATAGTGTTCAGAAGACAAATTTAGTGCAAGTAAGTACAACTGTAAATGAAGGTTATTTTGCAAGCTTATTTTCGAGTCAAAAAAAAGCAGCTACTTTTCAAACCTTAAACGGAACAGCTGCAGTATTTAAAAGCATTAGTGGTTGGAAAGATAATAAATTTTATATTCTAACCAATGAATTACCGGTGGGTACCATTGTTAGAATTACCACTTCTGATTTTAAAAGTATTTGTGCTAAAGTAATTAATGCATTACCTGAAGTAGGTAGTGCCATTCAGTATCGATTAAATGATGCAGCCGCTGCAATTTTGGGTGTCACCAACAAGACCTTTCAAGTGTCTGTAACGTATTAGTCAATTTTTAGTCTACTTTTTTATAGCCTCTCAAAAAATCTGCGATAGGCATTCTTTTTTTGCCTTCCCATTGAATATCGTTTAATTGAATATAACCATCACTGCATGCAAATCTTGCATAAGTCTTACCGTCGGTGACAAAACTTCCTATTGATTCTTTTGGATTTTCAGGGACAATACTTGTGCTAAATAATTTTACAATCTTGCCATCTACTTTTGTGATAGCACCAGGGAAAGGTGCAAGTCCTCTGATTAAATTATGAATTTGTTCCACAGGTTGATGAAAATCGATTTGACAATCCTTGGTAAATATTTTTGGCGCATGAAAAATAGCCTGTACCTCTTTTTGTGGATTGGCTTGAATCGTGCCAGCAATCAATCCTTTTAAAGTTGTCACAAGGGTTTGCGCACCAACTTCCATCATGATATCATGTAATGCACCTGCGGTCATATCAGGGCCAATAGGTATGCGTTGTTGCAATAAAATGTCTCCCGTATCTATGGCGTGTTGTAATTTAAATGTGGTGACACCCGTTTCTATTTCTCCATTGATGATGGCCCAATTAATTGGTGCGGCGCCACGGTATTTTGGAAGCAATGATCCATGCACATTGAGGGTACCCATTGGTGGAAAAGACCAAATGGATTCTGGTAACATTCTAAATGCCACCACTATTTGAATGTCTGGTTGCCATGCTTGAATCTGTGCAAAAAATTCGGGCGATTTTAATTTTTCTGGTTGTGCAATTGGTAGCTGATGTGCTAGTGCAAATTGCTTTACTGCACTTTGTTGTAATTGCATGCCTCTTCCTGCCGGTTTATCTGGTGCGGTGACTACGCCTACCACATTCATTTTGGCATCTAACAGGGCTTTTAAGGACGCAACTGCAAAATCCGGCGTTCCCATAAAGACTATTTTTGGACTGGCATTCATCTTGTAAAGTTAACTAGAATTTACTACTTTTGCCCTTTGCACCCTAAGTGCTTTATTTAAAAAAAATCAATATGCAACAAGTAAAAAATGGGGATACCATTCAAGTGCATTACCACGGTAAATTAACGTCTGGTGAAACATTTGACTCATCTGAAGGAAGAGCCCCGCTAGAGTTCGAAGTTGGCTCTGGTATGGTCATTCCTGGTTTTGATAATGGCGTTTTAGAAATGACAGTTGGAGAAAAGAAAACAATTCATATTCCATTCATGGAAGCCTATGGTCCTAAACAACCAGAAATGATTGTTGAATTCCCAAAAACACAGTTTCCTGCAGATTTAAATCCTGAAATTGGCATGGCTTTAACAATGAATAACGGACAAGGTCAACAATTTCAAGTAATAGTAGTAGAAGTGAAAGAGGAAGTAGTGGTTTTAGATGCAAACCATAGTCTTGCTGGTCAAGATTTAACATTCGATCTTGAACTGGTTGGTATCACTCCAAAGTCGACAATCATTATGCCTTAATAATAGGTTAAAGATTTTTTAAAAAAGGCATTCCGTTGATTCGGGATGCCTTTTTTAATACCTTCACCTGTATGCAAGTCATTCATGGTTATCAAGAATGGGTGGGGGTTTCAGATATGCAACAAGCCGTGCAAGTATTAGCCTATATGGTAGAAATAAATTAACTTTAAATATAAATTTAAACTCTATGTTGTTTTTGTTACAAGTGGCGGATGCTAAAATTTCTTTATTTAGTTTATTGGGAAAAGGTGGATGGATTATGTATCCGTTATATGCCTTATTGGTCATTGCCATCTATGTATTCATAGAAAGATTTTTAGCCATTAAAAAAGCGGGACAGTCAGATCCTCAATTTATGAAAATGATTAAGGATCATATTCTGTCTGGTAATGTAGCTGCAGCAAAAGCACTTGCAAAAAACACGTCCAATCCTGTTGCCAATATGATTGAGAAGGGTATTATGAGAATTGGTAAGCCAATTGATGCGATAGAAAAAAGCATGGAGAATGTAGGTAAATTAGAAATGTATTCGATGGAGCGTAATTTAAATATCCTATCATTGGTTTCTGGTATCGCACCTATGTTTGGATTTTTAGGAACGATCATTGGAATGGTACAATTATTTTACGGTATTGCATCTACTGGTGAATACACTTTGAATACGATTGCTGGCGGTATCTATACCAAAATGATTACTTCTGCAACAGGTTTAATCATTGGATTAATAGCCTACGTTGGACATAATTTTTTATCCACTCAAATTGATAAAACAGCTAATAAGATGGAAAGAGCGAGTGCTGATTTTTTAGATATTTTACAAGAACCAACTCAAGCTTAATCTACCTGCCATGAATCTTAGAAATCGTTTAAGACATCATCCCGAAGTGCATACAGGTGCATTGAATGACATCTTATTTATTTTATTATTATTCTTTTTGATTGTATCCACTTTAGCCAATCCAAATGTGATCAAAGTCTCTAATCCAAAAGCAGCTAGCGATACCAAGGCAAAACAAACTGTGGTGGTGACGATTGATAAAGACCAACAATTATTTCTAGGAACGACTCCAGTTAGTTTAGATGCTTTATCTAGTCAGTTACAAATTTTCTTAGCTAAAGAAACCGATAAGCCTTCCGTAGTGATCAATGGCGATAGTGTAGCAAATTTAGGGGTTACTATACAAGTGATGCAAATTATTAAAGCCCTTGGTGCAACCCCTGTAGTGGCGGTGAATGCTGCTAAGTAAAATTTTATATATTCAATTTGCATTGCTGCCAGCTATGCTTATCTTGGCTTTAAGCTTGCGCGAACCATTCTGTCTTTTTCAAATAAGTCAGCCCTCAATTCTGCGTGAAAATGCATTTCATCTAAGAGTTGAATCATCGCATCCCCTTGGTCATAATGAATTTCAAAAAACAATTGACCATTTGAACTTAAATGCAATTTAGCAAGTCTTGCTATTGCTTTATAAAACACAAGTGGGTCTTCGTCCGGAACAAATAAGGCAATATTGGGTTCGTGATCGTACACTTGCAATTCCATATGCTTCATTTCATGCATTGGTATATAAGGCGGATTACTAATAATCACATCGTATTGTCCAGGTAAAAAAGCAGTATTCAAAATATCCAATGTAATGAATTCGATGTCGGCTTTTAATGCAGCAGCGTTGGCCTCCGCTATTTTGATGGCACCTGTACTAATGTCTATTGCAGCAACAGTTGCCTCGGGTAATGCTTTTTTTAATGCAATGGCAATACAGCCAGAACCTGTTCCTACATCTAGTATACGCAATGCCTTTCCTTTGATCTCGGCATATTCTATTACCCAGTCCACTAATTCCTCGGTCTCTGGACGGGGAATCAATACTTGTTCGTTGACAGTATAGACTGCTCCCATAAACCAAGCTTTGCCAGTGATATATTGAATGGGTCTTCCCGCTAATAGTTGAGCAGCTGCAGTTTCAAAAGCCAATGACTGATCTTCTGAAATTAAATTGTCTTTGTGCACGACTTGTTGCATTTGGTCCCAACCAGTGATATGTTCTACTAAAATAGAAAGGATTGGACCTAATTCAACAGTTTCGAATTGACCTGCTAACTGTTTTTTCAAGGATTGCTTGATCTCGTTTAAACTCATATTGCAATGTACCAAATGATTCATCATTATGAACTAGCTTTGCATAAATTAGCCCTATTTTTTTGAATGGATCCATTTTATTATTATACGATCGAACAGCCTTCCATGGCAGAATTCAAAGAT
Source organism: Sediminibacterium sp. (assembly GCA_049314475.1). Taxonomy (GTDB): domain Bacteria; phylum Bacteroidota; class Bacteroidia; order Chitinophagales; family Chitinophagaceae; genus Sediminibacterium. Next base: position 19,017 of record JBMOFB010000009.1, on the reverse strand, counting down.
AGAGGTAGTAAATTTTTTGCATTTGCTTATCCAGCTAAAGACATTGATGCATGTAAAAAGATTTTAGCACATCTTAAAAAAGAACATGGCAAAGCGGTGCACCACTGCCTAGCGTATCGACTTGGTGTAGATGGTTCTACGTATAGAGTGAGTGATGATGGAGAACCTGCTGGATCTGCGGGCAGGCCAATCTTAGGACAGATAGATAGCAAAGGACTGACCAATGTACTTGTTGTGGTGGTACGTTATTTTGGAGGTACTTTATTAGGAATACCAGGCTTAATCAATGCCTATAAAACAGCTACTGCCTTGGCTTTACAGCTTTCGCCTATCATTAAAAAGCCAATTGAAATTGCTTATGAACTTAATTTTGATTACCATCAAATGAACGAAGTGATGATGATTGTAAAGCAATACAATTGTTCAGTAGTAGAGCAATCCGCACAGCTATTTATACAACTTCAAATAGGGATACCTAAAAATAGATTGGATGAAGTCCTGGAAAAGCTCGGTAATTTAAGCGCCGTAAGTTTTAAGACAACTTTAAAGTTGGACTAAACTTATTTTTGGTAGGAATAAAATCCTTCGCCAGTCTTGATGCCTAATTTTCCTTCCTCTACCATCTTAGTTAACAATGCAGCAGGTTTGTATTTATTATTTTGAAAACCTTCTTCCATGATTTCTAAAATATTCTTACAAACATCAAGGCCAATATAGTCTGCTAATTGCAAAGGGCCCATTGGATGCGCCATTCCTAATTTCATAATTTGGTCTATCGTTGCTGCATCACTAATGCCTTCTTCAAAGGCCAATATAGCTTCGTTGATCATCGGCATTAAAATTCTGTTCGCGATGAATCCTGGTGCATCTTTTACAACACAAGGAATTTTTCCAATGGTGGTGGTTAAGGACACAATAGCATCAGTCACTTGGGAACTCGTTGCTTTACCATTGATGATTTCTACCAATTTCATCACTGGTACAGGATTCATAAAATGCATACCTATCACATTTTCTGGCTTTTGAGTTGCTGCTGCTAATTGTGTGATAGAAATAGAAGAGGTATTGGTTGCTAAAATACAGGTTGGATGGGTGTACTGGTCCATCTCGGAAAAAATAGCCAATTTAATTTTGCTATTTTCTGTAGCGGCCTCAATCACTAAGTCGCGATCATGCACCCCTTCTTTAAGATTGGTAAAACAAGTTATGTTAGTAAGTGTTGATTGTTTACCTTCTTCGTTGATGATTGCTTTTGCAACTTGGCGGTCTAAATTTTTTGCAATTGTTTGTAAAGCTTTATCAAGTGCAGCGGCCTGGGTATCTATTAAATTGACTTCGAATCCATTTTGCGCAAATACATGTGCAATGCCATTTCCCATTGTTCCTGCTCCAATTACTGCAATCTTTTTCATCTATTTATTTTTTGATTTATAGTCACCGCGTTTCCATGAATTAATAAAACTCCTCCATGCACTAGGATTTAGAATATTCATAGGAGGCAATTGTCCTGAATAATAATATCTAGAAGCTTGGTTTTGTAATGCTGCACCTACTGCTTCTTTACCATCTCTAGGTAAGCTTGATAAAATAATTCTCTTTTGTGCAGGGCTTGTATTTTTTCTTGCAGTTTCAAATAAATCATCATCTACTTTAGAATTTACAAAATCCCTTTCGAACTGTGCACGCGTAGGTCTAGGTTTTAAAATTGTTGCGGGTAAAAAATTGGTATCATTTACTAATAACTGAATAACACTGTATTGATTCCCAACTAAATTTTGAGGAATGGTGATACTTCTATTTTTAAATCCAACACAACTAAAAGTAATGGTTTCTCCTTTATTGACAGCGATAGAAAAAACACCATCGTTATTGGTGATGGTGCCTCTTCCTTTTTGATTCACTACAATACTCGCCAATGGAACTGCTTTCAAACTATCTGCTGTCATCACAACACCATAAAGTTGAACAACAGAGTCTCTGTAAAGATCTACTGTTTGTGCATTTAACTGCGATGAAAGCAATGCAATAAGTATTAATAATGGCAGAACCAGTTTCTTTTTCATGTAGCTGCAAATTTAAGACGCAATGTTCAGAATTGGAGCACTTTTTTTGTTTCGAAATGGGTAGTTTTTTTCACAAAGAGGCTATTTTAAGCCTTTTAAAAGGGCAAAATAAGCGCTATGAACGTTAACTTTGCCGGGATTAAATATTTTAACAAAAACTTTCAGAATGACAACGGAGGAAATACTAAAAGCATTGAGTAATGTGCAAGAGCCGGACCTTGGTAAAGACTTGGTGACATTGAATATGATACAGGATCTAAAGGTAGAAGGTGACGCAGTAAGCTTTACGATTGTATTGACAACGCCAGCTTGCCCAATGAAAGATTTGATGAAGAATGCCTCTGAAAATGCCATTAAATTATTGGTGAATCCTAAAGCACAAGTTCAAGTCAATTTCACATCCAACACCACTTCTTTGAGAAAAGATGAAAAGTCGGTTTTGTCTAAAGTAAAAAATATCATTGCCGTAGTGAGTGGAAAAGGTGGTGTAGGTAAAAGTACAGTTGCTGCTAACCTTGCATTGGCATTAGCCGAAGGGGGTGCTAAAGTGGGGCTGATGGATGCAGATATTTATGGACCAAGTGTACCCATCATGTTTGGTGTGAGGGGCCAACGTCCTTTGATGAAAGATGAAGGAGGAAAAGGGGTGATCATACCTTTGGATCAATACAATATTAAAATAATGAGTATTGGGTTATTGGTTGACGAAAAAGATGCCGTGGTTTGGAGAGGACCAATGGCTAGTAGCGCCATTCGTCAATTCATTACCGATGTAGATTGGGGGGAGTTAGATTACCTCATCATTGATATGCCACCTGGCACTGGCGATATCCATTTAACCATTATGCAAACAGTGCCTGTAACGGGCGTTGTGATTGTAACGACACCGCAACAAGTAGCTTTGGCGGATGCGAAAAAAGCCATAGCCATGTTTGGTCAAGCAAATGTGAATGTGCCAATTATTGGATTGGTCGAAAACATGGCCTACTTCACACCTGCAGAATTACCTGACAATAAATATTATTTATTTGGAAAAGAAGGAGGACTAAAATTGGCTTCTGAATATGACTTATCCTTTTTGGGACAAATTCCTTTAGTACAAAGCATTAGAGAGGGAGGAGATGAAGGCGTTCCAGCAATGGTTGGAACAGATGCGGTTTCAAAAGATGCTTTCAGGACTTTTGTAGGTAACGCAGTTAGACAGATCGCAATTCGAAATGCAAATTTACCTCAAACAACAACCATCACAGTGGCACCATAATGGAAAAGAAAATCATCATTGCAATAGACGGCTTTTCATCCTGTGGAAAGAGCACCCTAGCTAAAGCAATGGCAAAGGCATTGGAATATGTTTTTGTGGACACAGGCGCTATGTATCGAGCCATCGCATTGTATTTTTTAAGGAACAATATCGCATTCAATGATACAGCAGCTAATGAAGCATTACATTCAATTGAATTAAGATTCAAGTTCAATATTGCTAGTCAGAAAAGTGATATGTATTTGAATGGTGAAAATGTGGAGCAAGAAATTCGTACGATGCAAGTAAGTCAAAAAGTGAGTGAAGTGGCCTCTATTCCTGCAGTAAGAACATTTGCTGTGGCGCAACAACAAGCCATGGGGATGGACAAAGGGATTGTAATGGATGGAAGAGATATTGGCACGGTCGTATTCCCAAATGCAGAACTTAAATTATTTGTTACCGCAGACCCTGCTATAAGATTAGAACGTAGGTATCAAGAATTACTTCAAACAAATCCTTCAATTCTTAAAGAGGAAGTGGCTGCAAATTTGCAACAAAGAGACCTAATGGATAGTACAAGAGCGCATAGTCCACTTAGACAAGCCGAGGATGCGTTGGTACTTGACAATACAAATTTAAATAAGGAGCAGCAATTTGAATTGGCCATGCAATGGGCCATGGAGAAGATCAAGTCGTGTTAAATGAGTTCAATAAGTTTAAAAATCTTTTAATTCACCCAGCTGTCCTTTACTTTTTCAAACGCCTCTTCTAAATGGTAAAAACTAAGAATCTTTTTTATCACAGATTCTACCACTGTATCTGGACAGCTTGCACCACTTGTCATTAAGATACGAACAGGGTTTACATCTGGCAAGTAATTATGCACGACTTCTGATTGTTTATTTTTCCAATTGGTTTTTTCAATTTGGTTGGCGTCTATAATTTTACTTACGTCATCTATAAAATAAGTAGGTAATTTTCGCTCACATAATTCTACCAAGTGCGAACTATTACTGCTATTTTTTCCACCCATCACAATGGCTAAGTCTGCTTGGGTCTCAAGCAATCCAATCACGGCAGATTGATTGTCATTGGTGGCATAGCAAAGTGTATCTCTGGTATCTGCAAAATGAGCAGCAAGATTTTCAGGGCCAAATTTTTTCAGAATCACTTGTTTTAGGTAATCCGAAATCGCTTGTGTGTCGGTTGCTAATTGTGTTGTCTGGTTAACCACACCAATTTTATCTAAATGAATCGTAGGATCAAAATTGGGCGAGAAACGATTGATAAAAAATTCATAAAAGTGGTCTATAGGCAATTCGCCACTGATGATTTTTGCTAACACTTTTGTTTCTTCAATATCGTTTACGATTAAAGTAGGGGTATGTGCCGATGTGTGCGAAAAAGTCGCCCTTGTTTCTTCATGTTTTGGTTTCCCATGTATGACAATAGAATAACCTTTTTGTGCAATTTGTTCACTTCGGTTCCAAACTTTTTCTACAAAGGGACAAGTGGTATCATAGGACTCAATTGCAATTCCCTTTGCTCTTAATTTTTCCTCTAATTCGAGTGTGGTTCCAAATGCTGGAATAATAACAATATCATCTTTGGTCAATTCAGATAGGGGAATCAATTCTTTACCCGTAGTATCTTGTAAAAATTGTACGCCTTTGCTTGTTAAATCATTGTTCACTTGAGGATTGTGGATCATTTCACTCAATAAATAAATCCTTTTACCCTTATTTTCTTCAATGGTTCTGTAGGCAATATCAATCGCATTTTCTACCCCATAACAAAATCCAAAATGCCTTGCTAAATAGATTTTCACCTTGCCAAAGTCGAGTTCGGTAGGGGTGAAATCTTTCTTGAGCTTATCTTCCAATTTTCGCTTTTGTTTGATCGCGACGATTAAAGGGCTTCTATAGCCTATAGGCACTTCAAAATTTTTCATCTATTTCAATATTAACGTATACAAAAGTACAATCTTCGTTGCTTTTTACCCTATTTTAATTTAGTGCTTGTATCTTTGCGCCATGCATTATGTATCTGTAGAAAATTTGACAAAAAGTTATGGCATTACTCCATTATTTAAGGGTATCAGCTTTAATATCAACGAAGGCGACAGAATTGCCTTGGTGGCCAGAAACGGTATCGGAAAAAGTACGCTTTTAAGAATATTATCAGGTAAAGAAGTGCCAGACTCAGGCACTGCTAAAGTGCATAAAGATGTGCATTTGGTGTTATTTGAACAAGACCCTCAATTTATTGAAACCGCCTCGGTGACACAGAACTTATTCAATCAAGAACATCCTATCATGAAGGCCATCAGCAATTATGAAATGGCGATGGAGACAGAAGATGAAAATTTGATTACAGATGCGATTATGGAAATGGAGGAGAACAATGCTTGGGACTTTGAATCAAAAGTAAAAACAATTTTAACACAATTAAATATCCATCATTTAGAACAACCTGTTTCAAAATTAAGTGGTGGGCAAAGAAAACGTGTATCCTTAGCAAAAACTTTGATTCAAATTGGGTTTGAGCCAAAGCACGTTTTGTTATTGATGGATGAGCCAACCAACCACTTGGATTTAAACATGATTGAATGGTTAGAAAATTATTTGGAGCAAGAAAAAGTGACCTTATTACTTGTGTCGCACGATCGATACTTCTTAGAAGCAGTGACTGATGAAATTTGGGAATTAGAAAGAGAGAAGCTATATAGTTACAAAGGTGATTATGAAAATTATTTAGAAAAGAAAGCAGCAAGAATTGAGTCAGAATTAGCAAGTATTGATAAAGCAAAAAATACTTTTAGAAAGGAATTGGAGTGGATGCGAAAGCAGCCAAAAGCAAGGACAACTAAAAGTAAAAGTAGGCAGGATAATTTTTATGAAGTAGAATCCAAAGCAAAACAAAAAATAGAAGATACCAATTTACAATTGGATATGAAGATGACTCGATTGGGAGGAAAAATTATCGAGGCCATTAAGGTCTATAAGTCCTATGGTGATTTAGTTGTGCTAAAAGGTTTTGATTACACTTTTAGTAAAGGAGAAAGAATTGGTATTGTAGGAAAAAATGGCGTAGGGAAATCTACTTTCTTACAAATTTTACAAGGATTGACAATGCCAGATAGCGGTAAAATCAATGTAGGTGATACCATTGTATTTGGTCATTTTTCTCAAGAGGGGCTTACCTACAAAAAAGATATGCGTGTCATTGAATATTTAAAAACATTTGCCGAACAGTTCCCATTGGCAAGTGGCGGCACATTGAGTGCAGCACAATTCTTAGAATTATTTTTATTTACACCAGATAAGCAATACACGTATTTAAGTGCTTTAAGTGGAGGAGAAAAGAAGAGATTGCAATTATTAACCATCCTGTTTAAGAATCCTAATTTTTTAATTTTAGATGAGCCTACCAATGATTTAGACCTTCCAACATTGGCGGTATTAGAGCAGTTTTTAATTGATTTTGCAGGCTGTGTATTGCTTGTATCGCATGATCGTTATTTTATGGATAAATTGGTAGACCACTTATTTATATTTGAAGGAAACGGTGTGATTAGAGATTATCCTGGAAATTATACGCAGTTTAGAATTTTAGAAAAGAGCAAACAAAATTATGCATCCTTAAGTTCTGATATCACCACTCAAGTGGAGCATGAGGTGAAGCCTTACGTAGCCGCATCTGTAACGAATACAAGTAGCAGCGATCTAATTGACAATGCACCAAAGAAAGTGGCTGAAAAAATGTCTTACAAAGAAAAATTAGAACTAGAACAATTGAATAAGTCCATGCCGGCATTAGAAATTAAAAAAGCGACACTCACCAACGAACTTAATAATACGACCGGAGATTATAATGCAATTACTGCACTGAGTGCCCAACTGGCTTCGGTTACAGCCGAATTAGAAGCCTCAGAATTAAGATGGTTGGAATTAAGCGAAAAACTATAGGTCGTTCGTTTTTTTCAAAAAATGAGGCCTAATTGAAAATTAAATGAGGCCTAAGTTTAGCATATGATTTTATTGATAGCGGTAATTTAGTGTTTCGATACAGATAACAATACTGTATTAACATTATACCTAAATCCAATTATCATGAAACCAATCGAAAGAATCGCGATCTACATTCATTTCAAAAAGATCTCACCACATGCTTTTGAGAAAAAAATTGAATTGTCAAATGGTTATTTTTCAAAACAATTAAAACATCTTGGATCTGTAGGATCTGATATCTTAATTAGAATCCATCTAGCTTATTTAGACCTAGACATCTTATGGATCTTGTTAGGTGAAGGGCAAATGATCAAGGAGGAAGATTGTGATATTGAAAAGATCAACGAAATCATTCTGGAGGATTTTACAAATAAGTATGCAACTGAAAATAAAAAATTAAAGAAGCTCGAAAATGATTTTGATAAATTACAAACTTCATTGTCAGACAAAGAAAAAATCATTGGTTTATATGAATTCATGTTAAATGGAAATCCACCTATCACCCATACTAGCAGCAGTATTGTAAAAAGGATGGACACCTAAATAGAAACATGCTTTAAAGAATGGTAAAGTTATATTTGGAATATATTATGAGAGGCGCTTCAATTGAAGCGCCTCTCATTGTAGTTACTATTTTATGGTTACTGTTTTTTACTTGCAATTATAATTATGCATAAGATGCGACTGGCTCACAAGTACAAACTAAGTTTCTATCCCCATGTGTATTGTTGACACGTGCTACAGTTGGCCAAAATTTATTAAGTGCAACATAAGGTAGTGGGAAAGCAGCTTCTTGTCTAGTATAGGCATGTGACCATTCATTGGCACAAACTACATGTTGTGTATGAGGTGCGTTTTTTAATGGGTTATCTACTTTATCATAACGGCCAGTTTCAATGGCAACAATCTCGGTATGAATTGCTAACAATGCATCACAGAAGCGATCTAGTTCTGCCATATCCTCACTTTCTGTTGGCTCAATCATAATAGTGCCTGCTACAGGAAAACTCATAGTTGGGGCATGGAATCCATAATCTATCAATCGCTTTGCCACATCTTCTGCTTCAATGCCTGCAGTTTGTTTAAATGGTCTTAAGTCAATAATAAATTCATGCGCACATGTACCATTCTTGCTAGTGTATAAGATAGTGTACGCTTTTTCTAATCTTGATTTCATATAGTTTGCATTCAAAATGGCATAGCTAGTGGCTAGTTCCAATCCTTTTGCACCTAACATTTTAATGTAGGCATAACTAATTAATAAAATACTTGCAGATCCTATTGGGGCACCACTTACTGCATTGGTTGCATCTCCATTTTTAATATGACCTGGTAAGAAAGGGGCTAATTTATCATTCACACAAATTGGTCCCACACCTGGTCCACCACCACCATGTGGAATGGCAAATGTTTTATGCAAATTTAAGTGACAAACATCCGCGCCAATATTTCCTGGACTTGTTAATCCAACCTGCGCATTCATATTGGCTCCATCCATATACACCATACCACCATAATGGTGTATCGTGTTACAAATATCCATAATGGTTTCTTCAAACACACCGTGTGTAGATGGGTAAGTGATCATCAATCCACCTAGGTGTTCTTTATGTTGAATTGCTTTTTCTGTTAAGTCAGCTACATCAATATTACCTGCTGCATCACAAGCCACTACCACCACTTTAAATCCAGCCATCACAGCACTTGCAGGGTTGGTACCGTGTGCACTAATTGGAATCAATACAATATTTCTATGCGCTTCGTTTCTGGCAGCATGATAAGAACGGATGGTTAATAATCCTGCATACTCACCTTGTGCACCACTATTTGGTTGTAAGCTACAAGCAGTGAAGCCTGTGGTTTGACATAAATAAGCACTTAACTCTTTTACAATTTCTTGATACCCGATGGTTTGACTTGCTGGTGCAAAAGGATGTAAGCCACCAAAACATGGCCAACTCACAGGAATCATTTCTGTGGCTGCGTTTAATTTCATGGTACAGCTACCAAGACTAATCATGCTTGTATTCAAAGAAAGGTCTTTGTTCTCCAATTGCTTGATATAACGCATCATTTGTGTTTCACTATGATGTGTATTGAAAACTGGGTGTGTTAAATAATCGCTCGTTCTTATTAATTGTGCAGGTATAGCCGCGTTTTTAATCTCCGCATTTAGAGCAGCTGCTTTTTTACCAGTCAATGTTTCAAATAATTGTACAATTGCTTGAATGTCATTTACAGAAGTGGTTTCGTCAACACTGATAGACACTGTTCCGTTTGTAAAATAATTAAAATTGATGGCTTGCTTAGATGCAAGTTCATTCAATTGAGCTGCATCAAAACCTGTTAAGTGTAAGGTGTCGAAATAAAATGCATTCACTTGTTCAATGCCTAAACTTTCTAGTTGTTGCGCTAACCCTTGAGCCAATGCATGCACTCTTGAAGCAATCTTTTTTAATCCATTAGGTCCATGATACACAGCATACATCACCGCCATGTTTGCAAGTAATGCTTGTGCGGTACAAATATTAGAAGTTGCTTTTTCACGTTTAATATGTTGCTCTCTTGTTTGCAATGCCATTCTTAATGCACGGTTACCTTGTGCATCAATACTTACACCAATCAATCTGCCTGGCATACCTCTTTTAAAGGCATCTTTTGTGGCAAAATAAGCAGCATGTGGTCCACCGAATCCCATTGGTACGCCAAATCTTTGTGTATTACCTACAGCTACATCTGCATTCAATTCACCTGGACTTTTTAACACTGTCAACGAAAGTAAGTCAGCTACCAAAATCACCATGCCCCCTAATTGGTGCACTTGGTCAATAAAATTAGTATAGTCTTGTATCGCGCCATTCGCATTTGGATATTGAAGGATCGCACCAAAGAAGCCGTTGTCTAAAGCCGCAGTTTTAAAATCACCAGCCACTAGTTCCACACCTATTGGCGTTGCTCTAGTTTGTAATACAGATTTTGTTTGCGCAAAGATGGCATCGTCCACAAATAATTTAGGTTGACTAATGACATCTGACTTATTGATATGATTAAAAATCATCGCCATGGCTTCTGCAGCTGCAGTAGACTCATCTAACAAAGAGGCGTTCGCAATGTCCATTCCAGTTAAATCGGTAATCATGGTTTGAAAGTTCAATAAACTTTCTAAACGGCCTTGTGCAATTTCTGCTTGGTAAGGCGTGTATTGTGTATACCAACCTGGATTTTCAAAAATATTTCTTAGAATAACTGAAGGCGTAATCGTTCCATAATAACCTTGTCCAATAAAATTTTTCGCCACAATATTTTTCTCACCTATCGCTTTAAGGGATTGTAACATTTCAAACTCCGTTAACCCTTCTGGGATCTCCATTGGTTTTGTTGAACGAATATTTGCAGGTACAATTTTGTCGATTAAAGCAGCTAAACTGTCAACACCAACTGCCTTCAACATTTTTGCACTATCTACTGGATTTGGACCAATATGTCTTTGGATAAATTCTGCGCCACTTTGATTCATTTCGACGGAATTGAAAAGGTTAAAAATTGGCACAAAGATAGGCTTTTAGCACCGCCTTCAAAAGGGATAGGGGCCTAAATTTTGCTTGGATGGGGAAAGCTTGTGGATGAGGCCTAAATAGTTTACTTTTGTTATCTATTATGCAAGCAAACACTGAACATTTATTTGATATGCCTGCCCCTGAGCAGCTTAAGAAATTCCAAAATTTTCTTAAAAGGGTAGATAAGCGTGTTATATTAAAGCAATTGCCAGATTTGCACGAAGCTGCTTTTGAGAAAATTGATTGTTTAGATTGTGCAAGATGTTGCAAAAATTATTCTCCAAGATTCAAGATGCCAGACATCAAAAGAATCAGTAAATACATGGGTATGAAAGAGACTGCTTTTATAGATCAATATTTAAGTATGGATGAAGAAGGGGACTATGTTTCTAAAACAAGACCTTGTCCTTTTTTAGGTAATGACAATGCTTGTGGTATTTATGATCACCGACCTACCGACTGCCAAAGATTTCCTTATACCGATGAGGATGTTTTTTTTAAACGCATCCCAATCACAATGAAAAATGCAGAGTTCTGTCCAATCGTGCACGATGTGATGAATGCATTGATTGCGAAATAATTAATATTCCATTTCCTTTAGCTTTGGTGCTTTAAACCAAGTGGTGACAACCACTAAAATAGTCATAGCCCCACCAAATACCACAGAAGGAATTACACCCATTGCTTTTGCTGCTAAACCACTTTCAAATTGGCCTAATTCGTTACTGCTATTGATGAACATAGAATTCACTGACATCACCCTACCACGCATATGACTAGGTGTTTTAAGTTGAACAATGGTGCCTCGAACAATCATACTAAATCCATCTAAAATACCACTCATTAAAAGTGCAAAAAACGAAAGCCAAAATATTTTTGATAAGGCAAATAAAATAATACAAGCTCCAAATCCAGCCACAGCTATTAATAATTTTTTGCCTTGTTTTTTCTCTACTGGGAAAATAGTCACCAACACGATAATGAACATAGCACCAATATCTGTTGCAGCATTCAGCCAGCCAAAACCAATAGGCCCTACTTTTAATATATCTCTTGCAAAAACGGGTACCATGGCGACTGCGCCGCCAAAAAGAACTGCAAATAGGTCTAGGCAAAGCGCACCCAGCAATTCTTTGCTATTAAATACAAAACGCAATCCTTCTTTCACACTCTCCAATGGCTTTTGTTCAACAACAATTGCGTGTGGTGGTTTTGCACTTATTTTTTGGACAAAGAAAAAGCCTAATGCGACTAAACAAACCACAAGGATTAAAGAACCATGAATACCAAAACCTGCAATCATAAAACCAACACTTGCATGCCCTATCACCGAAGCGCTCAACCACATGCCTTGACTCCATGTGGTGGCATTCTGTAATAAATTTTTAGGTACAATTTCACCTACTAAAGTTCCAAAACCAGGGCCAGTGAATGAACGTATGATACCTGTACAAAATATGACAAAATAGATGCCGATGGCTATTTCAAGGTTGCCCAATTGTGTTTTGCCATAGGAAGAGGAGAGTAGCAATAAACTTAGGGCACAAATAAAGTAGAGTGAAACGCCAGTTAAGATTATTTTTCTTTTTTCGCTTTTATCTATCACATGCCCTGCATACAAAGAAAGAGATACTGCAGGAATGACTTCTGCTAAACCAATCAATCCAATGGCAAAGGGCTCATTGGTCAATTCATAAATCCACCAGCCTACCAAAGTGCCCATCATCCTTAATCCCATGATAAATAAGAAACGCCCGGTCATTAAATTCCTAAACTCATTGATCCTCAACGCTGCAAATGGGTCTTTAGTCAGTTGTTGTTCATTTTGCTCCATAACAGTGTTGATAGGGTGTGGTTAGGGAAGTGTAAAATAGTGTTGACCTTCTTCTAAATCTTTTTCTAAAGCGTCGGTAATGATTTGAAAATGCTTTTCGTTGTATAAAAAATCGGCATTACCTGCATCCACAAAAATAGTTTTGATATTATGCTGTTTGATGTAACTCGTATACGTCTCTTGTAATTGAAATAAGTATTCGTCGGGGATGGATTGTTCAAATTTTCGATTCCTTTTTTTAATATTCCCTTGTAATTTATTGACTGGAGCGTGTAAATAAATCAAAATGTCTGGAGGGGTTAATTGTTGTACAAAGACATCAAACATTTTTTGATACAATCTAAATTCTTCCTCGGGTAAATTTACTTTTGCAAAGAGCAAGCATTTGGTAAAAATATAATCCGAAACTGTCACATGTTGAAACAGGTCATTGGACTTTACCATTTCTTGTTGTTGCTTGAATCTTTCTGCTAAAAAAAATAACTCTAAAGGGAAAGCATACTGCTTTGGATTTTCGTAAAATTTAGTCAAAAATGGATTATCCGCAAATTCCTCTAAAACCAGTTTTGCATTATAATGTTGTGCAAGTAATTGTGATAATGTGGTCTTTCCTGCACCAATATTCCCCTCAATTGCTATAAAATGATGCTTCATAATGCTTCTAATGCTTGGGGGCAAAGATAAGTTTTGGAAATTTTACAAATCGGTTTTTTTATACACAATAGAAGCATCAGTTGAGTCATTGTAGAGTACTAAATTCGTTTTTTTATGAATTGGATGCACAAAATCAGGGGCAATCTCCGCCAATGGAGCCAATACAAAGTTGCGTTCAGATAATCTAGGATGGGGAATCATTAATGTTGGTGTTTCAATGATTGTTTGGTTGTAATAAATGATATCCAAATCGATGGTCCTGGGACCAAGGGGCATTAATCTTTCCCTACCCATAGCTTGCTCAATTGCTAAAAGAGTTGCCATTAAGTCTTGCGGGCTCAATGCAGTTTCAATGCATAAGGCTTGGTTGTAAAATGCAGGTTGATCTTTGTATCCCCAAGCCTCTGTTTCATAAATGGAGGATTGCTTTTGAATGTTGCCACACTTTTGTTCTATGCTTTTTCGAGCATTTTCTAAATTGACCAAACGGTCTCCTATATTGCCGCCTATCATGAGGTATACATTGTTCATAGAAGTATGCTGAGAATGAGCGCAAATATCCATAATTTTACAAGGCGACCTTTATTTTTTTGTTATTTAGTTTTTTTACAAACCATTTTTTTATGAAAAGTTTCTTTAAGTCATTCTTTGCGGCATTCCTTGCTTTGTTTGTTTTTTCAATTGTAGGCGTTTTCTTATTAATTGGTTTTGCTGCAGCATTTTCATCTGATGAACCAGCAGCTGTTGCATCCAACGCAGTATTGGTGATTGACCTTGCAGATAATTTCACAGAAAAAGAAGTGTCAGATCCATTTACAGAAATTTTAAATCCAGGTAATGGTAAAGTACCAAGTTTAACCACAATCATTGGGTTGATTCAGCATGCTAAAAAAGATTCAAATATCAAAGGCATCTATATAAAATGCCAACAGAATGCGAACGGGTATGCTAGTTCAGAGGAGCTTAGAAAGGCATTGGTAGATTTTAAAAAAAGTAACAAATTTATTTTTGCCTACGGTGAAACCATTTCACAAAAAGGCTATTGGGTTGGCAATGTGGCGAACCAAATTTATACACACCCACAGGGCGGGTTAGAGTTTAGCGGATTTTCATTAGAGACCGTTTTCTTAAAAGGTATGTTGGATAAATTGGATGTAGAGATGCAAGTATTTTACGCAGGTAAATTTAAAAGTGCAACAGAGCCATTTAGGTATGAGAAAATGTCTGATGCAAATAAGTTACAAACGGGGGTATGGTTAAATGGGTTATACGACCATTTTATCAATACAGTTGCAAGTGCAAGACAAATTGCTCCTGAGAAGTTAAAATCAATGGCCAACGAAGCAAAAATTCAATCAGCACAAGATGCCTTGTCGAATGGATTGGTGGATGGATTGACGTATGATGATCAGTTGAAGAAAATAATTGCAAAAAAATTAAATGGTGTTAAAGAAAACGACATCCCATTTGTTTCCATGAAAGAATATGCCAAGGCGGTTCCGCTAAGAGGCACAGGTGCTGGTAAAATTGCAGTGGTCTATGCAGATGGGGACATTGTAATGGGTAAGGGGGTAAAAGGGTCTATTGCAAGTGATGACTTTAGAATGTTACTACAAAAAATAAGAGCAGATAAATCCATTGATGCTTTGGTTTTAAGAGTGAATTCACCAGGCGGAAGCGCCTTAGCGAGTGATATTATTTGGAGAGAAATAGAATTAATTAAAGCTAAGATTCCAGTGATTGTAAGTATGGGTGATGTCGCTGCATCTGGAGGGTATTATATTGCTTGTGGTGCTGATTCTATTTATGCAGATGCGAATACCATTACTGGTTCAATTGGCGTATTTACAGTTGTTCCAAATATTTCTGGCTTCATGAAAAATAAATTAGGGGTCACTTTTGATGGGGTAAAAACGGCCAACTTTGCAGATGCGCCAACATCCACAAGACCATTGAATGCCATGGAGCAAAAAATGATGCAATCTGGCGTGGATAGTATTTACAATACTTTTAAATCGAGGGTGGCAAAGGGCAGAAAAAAATCAATGGAGTTTGTAGATTCTATTGCACAAGGACGAGTTTGGTTGGGTTCTGACGCAATCAATGTAGGATTAGTAGATAAAATTGGTACATTAAATGATGCCCTTGCATCTGCCGCTAAAATGGCGAAACTAAAAGGCTATAGTATTAAATCATATCCAGAATCAAAATCATTTATTGAAGATTTTATCGAAGATTATAAAGATTACGTGAAGGTAAAATCAATCGAATCTGAAATAGGTGCAAGCCAATGGCAGATTTTTCAACATTTGAAAACAGTTCAGCAAATGGTTGGTGCCCCTCAAGCACGAATGCCTATATTTGTGGTTAAACAGCCCTAGTATCATGCGTTCATACAGTCAAATCAAAGCGATGTTTGCTATTACAAAAGCAAGCTTACGCTCTATATTGAGAAGCCCATCTGCGATTGTTTTTAGTATTTTATTTCCACTGATATTCATTTTAGTATTCGGGTTTTTAAGCAGCGGAGGAAACATCAATGTAAAAGTTGCTTTAGCGCCCAATGCAGACACTACGAATGTGGTGTATGAAAAAGTGAAATCCTTAGCAGGATTAAAATTTGTGGTTGCCGATCAGGCGACGGTGAATGCAGAGTTGGCTAAGGGAAGAATTGCAGCTTTAATTGATATTCAGCCTACACAAAATCCCAGCCAGCCATATCAAATCCAATTAACAAGTTCGGCTGCTGCCAATCCGCAAAATATTCAGTTGATTAAATCCATCTTAAATGCTGTGATTGCAAATATCAATGCCAACCAATTTAAAGATGCGCCTACCATTGCTGTAGTAAGGAACGAAGTCATTGAAGTTCCTGGCAGAACCTATCGTACAATTGATTTTATTTTGCCCGGACAGCTCGGGTTTTCCTTATTGAGTGCTGGTGTTTTTGGCGTGGCTTTTTTGTTTTTTAATTTAAGACAACAACTAGTTTTAAAAAGATTTTATGCCACACCAATTAGACGATTGTATATTATTTTAGGCGAAGCCTTAAGCAGGGTGATTTTTCAATTGCTGACTGCGGTGATCATTATTGGAATTGGCCATTTTGCATTTAATTTCACGCTTGTGCATGGATTCATGACCTTTTTAAATATCATGGCACTTAGTTTCATAGCATTGGTCTTATTTATGGGTTTTGGTTTTATTGTGAGCGGTGTAGCAAAAAATGAAAGCACCATCCCTCCATTCGCTAATTTAATTACCTTACCTCAGTTCTTGCTAGCAGGGACTTTCTTTTCAATTGATTCCTTTCCTAAATGGCTTCAACCTTTTTGCAACATTTTACCATTAACACATTTTAACAATGCGATGCGTGAAATTGCATTTGAAGGAGCAAATTTATTTTCAGTTGGCAATGAAATTGCCATTCTATTCATTTGGATTGTGATTGTGTATGCTGCTGCATATAAAATATTTAAATGGGAATAAAATGAAACTAATTCGTTTTGCTCTAATTAGCATTTGTATCATTGGCATTATGATTACAGCTATATCTGGCTTATTTCCTTCCATGGTGATTACATCGAGGGCAGTAGAAATCAATGCAACCAAATCACAAATACAATACTGCGTGAAAGATCTAGCCGCATGGAAAGGATGGATGAGCGATTGGAAAGACCAGGCAGTCATCGTGCAAGACAGCATAATGCGCGTTGGCACGCAATCCATTCAAATGCTATCAAGTAATGATAGTACTGTCCTTTTAAAATGGGTAGCAACTGGGCAAGCGCCTTACCTAGTAAAATTAGAATGGCTGCCTTTGAAAGAGGGCACTTATGTAATACACTGGTCTTTTGAGCAACACGTCAATTGGTATCCTTGGGAAAAATTTCAGACCTTATTAAATGAGAAGGTATTAGGTGCAAAGATGGAAGATGAATTACAACATTTAACAGCTTGTATTTTATCAGATAGTTCAGCTATAAAGTAAACTACTTTTTATTGACCTTGATCCTTTAAGTAGTCAATATTCCTTTTGATCCCTTTTAATTTTGATCTTAGTAAAGGGGATTGTTTAAACCTTGCTTTAAAACTTGTTTCTTCCATTTGGAGCCAAGCATCTTTGGTTAGGTTTAATAAGCCTTCAATCGGTTTGAATTTTGATTCTTGATGCGGATGGCTAAATCGATTCCAAGGGCAAACATCCTGACAAATATCACAGCCAAATGCCCAGTCTTGATAAGACCTATCTGAAGCAGTTTCGATCTGTTGTTTTTTTAATTCAATGGTATAGTAGCTGATACAATGGTTGGCTTCAATTGTTTTATTCGGCAAGATGGCTTGTGTGGGACAAGCATCAATGCATTTAGTACAAGTGCCACAATAATCTTTTGCAATAGGTTGGTCATAAACACATTCAAGGTCTACAATTAAGCTTGCAATAAAAAAGAAGGAACCTTTTTTTGGTTGGATTAAATTGCCGTTTTTGCCAATCCATCCAGCGCCTGAAAGCCATGCCCATGAACGCTCTAGCACAGGAGCGGAATCTACAAATCCTCTTCCCTCGATTGGTCCAATTTTTTGACGTAATTCATCCAGCATTTGATTTAATGAAAGCTTAATGACTTCGTGGTAATCTTGGCCGTAAGCATACTTCGCAATTTTTGGAAAGCCTGCTGCTTGTTCCTGTTCTGGGTAATAATTTTTTAAAAAAGTAATGACGGACTTTGCACCTGGTACCAATTTTTTTGGATTGATTCTTAAGTCAAAATGTTTTTCCATGTACTGCATATCCCCATGAAAACCTTTTGCCAACCACTGCTCTAATCTAAATGCATCTTCGGTTAATTCTTTGGCTTCGGCAATACCACAGAAATCAAAACCATGCTGCACTGCTAGCTCTTTTATGAGTTGTGTATGCCTAAACTGGTTCACAGAAAGTTCATTTTATGTAAGTGTAAATTTCTTTTTTGTGCCATTTTAGTACATTTAGTCATCTATTGTAAAATTAGCAGAAAAATGAAGCACTGACTGACTTTATTGCTCTTTTTTAAGGTGGATTAAGACATAATTGCTGAATTGTAGGCGTGGCTTTCTATTTGCGGGTATTAAGTATATACTAAAACTTGTTTTATGAATTTAAATCAATATACCATTAAAGCGCAGGAGGCTGTTCAAGCTGCCCAACAGTTTGCTTATAATAACCAACATGCGAACATCGAAACAGCGCACTTGTTAAAAGCCATTCTTGGAGACAAAGACAGTCCAACGGATTTTTTATTGAAAAAAAATAATGTACAGCCTTCTTGGGTGTTGCAAAAGCTGGATGCATTATTTGAAAAATTACCAAAGCAACAAACTGGAGAACCTGCTTCGAATTTAAGTAGGGACTTAAATGCAGTGTTATTAAAAGCAACTGCCTCTTTAAAAGATTTTGGAGATGATTTTGTGACAGTAGAGCATTTAATTGTGGGGATCCTTCAAGTGAATGATCTTGTTGCAAAAATTTTAAAAGATGCAGGCCTCACCGAAAAAGGTTTAAAAACAGCCATTGCAGAATTAAGACAAGGGGATACGATTAAGTCTGCCACACAAGAAACGCAGTTTCAAGCATTGAATAAATATGCAAAGAATTTAAACGAGATGGCCAACAAAG
>JBMOFB010000008.1:0-38826 GCA_049314475.1 Sediminibacterium sp. | reverse complement strand
CTATAGGATAGTCAATGATAAAAGTTGGTTGGGTATACGTATGCTCACTTGTGGCACCAAATAATTCATCTATCAACTTACCCTTACCAATGGTTGGTGGAACATCTATCTTTAATTGCTTACACACGGCTCTTAATCCAGCTTCATCCATCCCGCTAATATCGATGCCTATATTTTCTTTAATCGCATCCAAGATGCTAATACGCTTAAATGGTGCTTTAAAGTTGATGGTCTTATCACCTACTTGCACTTCTGTTTTACCGTGTAATGTCAATGCGATCTTTTCAAACAATTGTTCTGTGATTTCCATCATCCATAAATAATCTTTGTAAGCGGTGTACCATTCTAACACAGTAAACTCTGGATTGTGCGTGCGGTCCATCCCCTCGTTACGGAAATTTCTGCTAAACTCATACACCCAATCAAAACCACCTACAATCAAACGCTTTAAATACAACTCGTTCGCAATACGTAAATAAAATGGCACATCCAATGCATTGTGATGCGTCACAAATGGCCTTGCAGCAGCGCCACCAGGAATAGATTGTAATACCGGGGTATCCACTTCTAATGCACCACGTTCGTTTAAGAACTGGCGGATGGTATTCATTAATATAGTGCGCTTAGTGAATGTGTCCTTTACTTCGGGGTTGATAATTAAATCGGCATAGCGTTGACGGTACCTGAACTCTGGATCAGTAACTGCATCAAATACTTGCCCCGACTCATCTCTCTTTACAACAGGTAATGGCTTTAATGATTTTGCCAATAAGGTTAAGGTAGATGCATGCAAAGAAGTCTCTCCTGTTTTAGTGGTAAATACATAACCCGTTGCGCCAATGATATCTCCTAAATCCAATCCATTCTTAGTAATGACATCCCAATACGTTTTGTCTTCGTCTGGGCAGATTTCGTCTCGCTTTACATATAACTGAAAGATGCCTTGATCGTCTTGAATTTTTACAAATAATACTTTGCCCTTGTCATTCACACTCATGATTCTTCCAGCAACACATACTGCAGCAAATTGTTCTTTGGTCTCTTCGGTATAATGCGCCTTAATGTCTTGTGATAAATGCGTGACCGGGAATAAAGGGGCAGGATAAGGATCGATCCCTGCAGCTTCTAAAGCTTGTAGCTTTTCTCTTCTGATAATTTCCTGCTCTGATAAATGACTCATTATAATCGATTGATATTTTATTGGATTACTGCAAAAGTAAAACTTAGCAGTCAATTAGCGAAAGAAGCCTTCCTGAACTTCTAAAGCCGTTAAAGAAAGACAATCCCCTGGTTGCATATGATCAATGGAATACTTGCCCAGTTTTGCCCTGATTAATCTTAAGACCGGAAAACCAACCTGAGCAAACATTTTTCGCACTTGACGATTCTTGCCTTCTGTGATTTGTATCGCAACCCAGCTTGTTGGAATACTTTTTCTAAATCGAATAGGAGGATTACGTTCTGGTACCGGGATTGTATCTGGTAAGCTTTCCAATGTTGCAGGCTTGGTTTGATAGAGTTTTCCATCTACATTAATGGACACCCCTTTGCTTAATTGTGCTAATGCTGCCTCTGTGATAGCACCATCTACTTGTACCCAATAAGTGCGTTGATGTGCATACAATGGATCTAATAATTGTTGATTGATGCTTTTGTCATTGGTGATTAATAATAATCCTTCACTATCATAATCTAATCTTCCAACTGGATATACATCTGTAGGCACATGTAAGATGTCTTTTAAACACAATTTACCTTCTGTTGAAGTGAATTGGGAAAGCACTTGAAAAGGTTTGTAAATTAAAAAATAGTCCATGAATTGGTACTTGTTTGAGCTTCTGAAAAAACAAAGTCCCACTGATGTGGGACCTCGTATATAGATGGGTTAGTAAGTACGGGAATTGAATTCCCATCACAATATTAAATATACTTTATTCTAATTACAAAAAAAATGTAAAGAAATTATTGAGGTTATCCACATATTGGCTTTTACTGAAGCAATTTTAAAAAGATTAAAATAAATTATAAGTACAATAAAAATTGATTTTGTTTTCTGATATAAAAAATTAAAATCGATGAAACACTTATAAACAAAGGTTTTCATTGAATGCTATTTTTTAATTGAAACAGTTTAAGTAAATCTTAATCATCCACTTTAACAAAAATAAATACCATTATACTGCAAGTATTTTTGTTAAAAAAAACTTTTATAAAAAAGGCGCATTATCTTTGATTTAGCCCAAAATCAAGCATATGAAGCTTTCCGCACCCGTTTCCGTAAAATGGTTATCTGAATTTATGAATGCAGAAATCGTTGGTAATGATCAAAATTTTATCACTGGAATAAATGAAATTCATCAAGTAGAACCTGGTGATATTGTCTTTGTAGATCATCCAAAATATTATGCTACTTGTATCAATAGTGCTGCCACTTGTATTATCATTAATAGTAAGGAAGTGACATTGCCCGAAGGAAAAACTTTATTGTATTGCGATGCGCCTTTTGATGCCTATGCAAAGTTGGTGCACCACTTTAAACCATTTAAAATAAGCACAGAATCAATTAGTTCTGACTTAATGATTGGTACAAATAGCGTGGTGATGCCAAATGTTTTTATTGGCGCTAATGTGCAAATTGGAGACCATTGTATTATTCATCCTGGGGTGACTATTTTAGCAGACACCATCATTGGAGACCATGTTGTCATTCAATCCAACACGGTCATTGGGTCAGATGCTTTTTATTATAACACTAAAAAAAATAGACCCACTTGGTATATAAAAATGCCAAGTTGTGGACGTGTGTTGATTGAAGATAAGGTTGAAATTGGAGCTAGTTGCACCATTGACCGTGGGGTGAGCGGTGATACCATTATTGGTATGGGATCTAAGTTAGATAATATGGTGCATATTGGTCATGATACTCAATTAGAGGCCAATTGCTTAATTGCAGCTCAAGTAGGCATAGCTGGAGGGGTCAAAATTAAAGCAGGTGTGACACTTTGGGGGCAGGTTGGTGTAAATAAGACATTAACCATTGGCGAAAATGCGGTGGTGTTGGGTAAATCGGGGGTGCTTAGCTCAATAGAAGGGAATAAAACATACTTAGGATTTCCTGCAGAAGATGCAAGTATAAAGCGCAGAGAGTATGTGTGGATTAAAAGAATCCCTGCACTTTGGAAAAAAATGATGGAAGATTAAGCTAACTGGTGGATGGCTTTTAACTCCTTAGCGACTCTGATGATTGTATCATCTACGTTTCGGTATTGAAAACTTGGAAATGCATTCAAGAATTTTTGATTGTTAAATCGTACAGTGGCCTGAGCTGTGGCTGCTGTTTCCTTGGTTATTAATGGTGCTTTGCCTGTGATCATACCCTTGACAGCCTCTAACCTCCAAACAATACTTGCCAAAAATGGAGTCACTTTTTTATGCGGCAGTTTTTTATTAAAGGCTTTTGCAATCGAATTAAAAATACTTCTGTAGTGTAGATTTTCTGCACTCAACACATAACGCTGTCCAGTTACATTGCTTTCCATTAATAGTTGCATGGCGTCCACCACATCCAATACATCTACAAAACCACTCATGCCACTCGTATACCAAGGGAACTCATTATAAGCCGATTTAAAAATGCCAGAGGACCCATTGTTCCAATCTCCTGCCCCTAAAATAATCACTGGATTCACAATCGCCATCGGCAGTCCTTCTTCCATTGCTCTCCAAACTTCTAATTCGGCTAAGTATTTTGATTGTCCATACACACTATTACTTGTGGCTGGTGTCCAGTGCATGGATTCATCTATCGCTTCGTTTTCTCTAATTCGACCTAATGCAGCAACTGAACTTACAAAAATTAATTTTTTAATATTTTGTGCCAAACATGCATTCACCACATTGGCAGTTCCATCTACATTAGATTGTAACATTTTAGCAGCCGCGCTTGGAGCAAAAGATACGATGGCTGCACAGTGATATACATAGTCTACCCCTGCTAAAGCCTCCGTTAAACCAATGGGATCTAAGATATCTCCTTGGATCCATTCACATTGTTCGGACCCCGCAAATACAGGCACAGCTTGACGATACAACGCACGAACTTTTTTTCCTTTACTTAATAAAGATTGAATTAAATGGGATCCCACTAAACCACTTGCGCCTGTTACAAAAATCATTTTGATGGATTTAACCTGTTATATACTAAGATTGTGAATGACTATTCTTTCATCAATCTAGCGATATCTACTTTTAATTGTTCTACTTCTAAAGTCTTAAGTCCATCATAAATTTTCCCGCGCACTTTTCCTTTTCTGTCCACTAAAGCAAAAAATTGGGTATGGATAAATTGATCTTCTATTTTAACCACATTGTTTTTGGGATCATCTAATAAATAAGATCCGCGGGCCATTTGGTAGAGGCTATCTTTTCGGCCAGTTAAGAAAATCCATTGAGCGGTATTCACTTCTAAAGAATCTGCATAACGTTTTAAAACCGGTACAGAATCTGTTTCGGGATTGCAAGTGTGGGAAAGAATTTGAAAATCCGGCTTGTCTTTATAGACTAAATAAATCTCTTTCATATTTTTGTTCAGCTTGGGACAGATGCCTTTGCAAGTAGTAAAAAAGTATTCTACGACAGTGATTTTGTTTTGTAAGACTTTTTCTGTCACTATTTTTCCATCCTGATTGGTAAAAGAAAAGGGTTGCACATAGCTTAATACAGGCATTTTCACTTTCCAATTATCGGTGCCCTTGAATAAAAAATAATAAAATCCTGAAAGAAGGACTACAAAAAATGCTAGGTAAATAAGTGATTTCTTTGACATCTGTGTTGGCTTTAAATGCGTCACAAAGTTACTATTATTTTCAGGGTATTGGCTTAGCTTTGCACTATGTTTAAAAATTGGAATTGGGACGCAATTGGAATTGGAACCTCTTTGGCTTGTGCCATTCACTGCGCTTTATTGCCTTTATTTTTTAGTACCCTTCCTTTATTAGGCATCAATGTGCTACACAATCCAAATTTTGAGTTTGGGATGATCCTGCTTTCTTTTGGAATTGGCGCCTATTCTTTGTATCATGGTTATAAAAAACACCACCATAGCTTTAAGCCAATTATCTTATTTAGTATAGGGATAGGATTGATGTTTTGTAGAATGGTCTTTAGAGAAGCTGAATTATACTTATTGTTCCCTGCTGCATTTTTTATCATCATCGCGCATATCAACAACCACAATAGTTGTAGGATGCATAACCATGCGCATGAAGATGATTGTGATCATTGAGCCGATCATTGAGCGTAGTCATTAGACCCATCATTAGGCCAATAATTGAAAGTAGTCGTTAGACTAATCCTAGAAACTATAACTCATGCTTCCGTCTTTCTCGTCCTTTAGCTGAATGCCCATCTCCGCCAATTGATTCCTAATTTTATCGCTAGTCGCAAAATCTTTATTGGCCTTTGCTTGTTTCCTTATTTCAATCAATAATTCCACTACGCCATTTAATTGTTGACGATTGGCGCCCTTGTCTACTTTTAATCCTAAAATGGATTCTACAAAGCGTTTTAATTCTGTTTGAACGATTGTCCAAACAGCTCCAGCTACTGCATCTGCTGCAATATGCTTATCCTTTAAGGCATTGATATTTGGTAGCACCTCAAATAAATTCGCTACTACTTTTGCAGTATTGATATCATCGTCCATGAATAGTTCTAATTCGTTGATCCAAGTAGTGAGTTGTGTCGCAAGTGCTTCATCTTTAGAAACCGTATCGTTACCAAAGTTTTGGGCTTGCAACCACTCGTATCCTTCCATGAATCTGCGCAATGCTTTTTCTGAAGCCTGTAATGCTTCATTGCTAAAATCCAGTGTGCCACGATATTGACTTTGTAAAATAAAGAATCGAACAGTCATTGGAGTATAAGCTTGTGTTAGTTCAGCATGATTGCCTTCGAATAATTCGCTTAGCTTAATCACATTGTTATAACTCTTGCCCATCTTACGACCATTGATGGTAATCATATTATTATGCATCCAATAACGCGCAGGCATTTGATGATTGCAAACGGTGCTTTGTGCAATCTCACACTCGTGGTGCGGGAATTGTAAATCCATTCCACCACCATGTAGGTCAAATTGTTTACCTAAATATTTAGTAGCCATAGCAGAACACTCAATATGCCATCCCGGAAAGCCTTCTCCCCATGGACTTTGCCAGCGCATGATATGTTTTACAGGTGCTTTTTTCCATAAAGCAAAATCTACTTTATTTTTTTTCTCATCCTGATTGTCTAAATCTCTTGTGGTCTCTAATTGCTCTTCGATATTGCGGCCACTTAAAATACCATAGGGTTGATTTTTTTTGGAATAATCGTCATTGTATTTTAGCACATCAAAATAAACAGAACCGTTGGACTCATAAGCATATCCGTCGGCCATGATTTTTTTAATCATTTCTATTTGCTCTACAATATGTCCTGTGGCAGTAGGTTCTATGCTTGGAGGCAAGTTGTTAAATTGCGTCATAGCCCAGTGGTATAGTTTGGTGTATTTCTGCACCAACTCCATGGGTTCTAGTTTTTCTAAAATCGCCTTGCTTGTAATTTTGTCTTCGGCTACTTTTCCTTCTTCTTCAAAATGCCCTGCATCTGTAATATTTCTTACGTAACGTACTTTATAGCCCTTGTGTAAAAGGTATCTGTAGACTACATCAAAAGTAATAAATGGCCTTGCATGCCCTAAATGACTTTCACCACTTACCGTTGGACCACAAACGTACATACCCACATAGGGTGCATTAATAGGTTCGAAAACTTCTTTTTGACGGGTAAGTGAGTTGTATATTTTTAGTGGCATAGTAGGCTTCAAAGATAATTTTATTTTACCTAAAAGAATGGCTAATTCTTAATCAAATGAAGGTCCGCCATAATCATGTGGTGGTCACTGAGGTTCTCATCCAAAGACTCCCAGCCTTTTACTTGCCATCTTTTATCCACCATAATATAGTCGATTCTTAAAGTAGGAGATAGATTCATATAAGTCGCTCCAATTCCAAAGCCCTTTACTAAAAAAGCATCCTGCATCTCTCCTTTGATTAATTTATAGGTATAGGAACTTGGTACATCATTAAAATCTCCGGTAATTAGGCTTGGGTAGGGACTTTTAGCCAGTTGTTCTTGTATGGTTGCTGCCTGGACTGCGCGAACCATAAATGCATTTTTCATTTTACGCATAACTCCATACTTTGCTTTTAATGCTGCCTCATTGGCATCAGTTGCATCATCAATCGCCTCAAAATCATTTTGCTTAAATTTAAATGAAGCCAAATGCGTAGTGAAGACCCTAATCGTGTCATCCCCTTTTAATAGGTCTACATAAATTAAGCTTTCTTGATTGGTAAATGGGACTCTTTCCGAGTAAAGGATTTTATACTTTGAGTAAATGATATTACCTGCAAAATAATTGGCTTCATTAATTTGATGGTCTTTTGAAAAAAAGGAATAAGGATACTTTTGATCAAAATAGGTTGCGTGATTGGCAATATCATTATCAAGTTCTTTGGTATTGTACTCCTGGATACAAATGATGTCAGGATCCCATTTTTGAATGGAGGCAGCAATATCTTCTGTTCTTAATTTATGTCCTATGGGTTGTGGCGTGTTGCCGTTAAACTCCTTCACATTAAAACTAGTAATACGTAAGGTGTTGTCCTTCTTTTTTTGCGAGAAAGGTGTGCCTGGATGCCAAGCAAATAAAACCAATATGGTTGGATAAGCTATGCCTAGCGTTACCACAGAAATCAATGATAGTATGGGTTTAGCGATCAACCAAATAAATAAAAATAACAAATGCAATACCACAACATAGGGCGCAATTAAACTTAAAAATCCGTTTACCCAGATAAATCTAATTGGCATAAAAAATTGTGGATACAATAGCAATACGACCAGCATAAGATGCAATGACAAGAACAATCCCTTACCAAAAATTCTTATACGTGATTTTTTTGCCATGATTGATTTAAATTTTACTGGGCCTCTTTTGGTGCCATAAATCCATTACATTTTTTCACAAGCACATGCATCCAATTGCCTAAATCAATTTTCTTTTTTAATAAATACATATACAATTCGCCTAATAATCCACCAACGTTAAATGTTAAAAAGAATACGGGTGTGCCGGTTGCATGTGTTGCCAATTGAAGTATAAAATACACTGCAAATAGTAACCAAACAGGGATGCCTACTGCGCCATTTAGTTTTAATTGATAGGTTGGATTCAAGCTCAATGCAGCAGTGGCTAGTGCCATAATACTTAGTTCTGCACCCATAAAGGAAACACCTGCGCCTATTGCAATAAACGCAATTGCTCCAAGGATGCCACTGTATAAATAAATAGGAAATAAATGCTTATTGGCTTTTTGATTTTGTAAAATGGTACCAAAAACAGTCAACCAAATCATATTGCCACAGAGTGTCCAAAAATTATCGTGAGACCAATTGTATATAAAAAAGGTCCAAGGTTTTTCTAATGCCTCCTGATAATAAGGGGATAACATAAAATGGTGCACCACTTCGTCATAAAACTGTGACATGGGGAATCCTTCTAAAAAGTAGACCATCCTTGTCATACCATAAGTTACAGCAATCATTAAATTCGCCGATACAATTGCTACTAAAGCATTGTTGTCTGCACCAAATAATGGTTTTGATTGTTCTGTTGTTTGCATGAATTTGAATTATTTTAATTTAGTTCCACCTGTTATGACGTTCCTTCTTAGACCAAAGATACACCAATACAAATCCTACGATGGCACCACCTACATGCGCCCATCTTGCCACGTTATCTCCTGCAGTATTGCGCAATGCAAAAAATAATTCGTAAGAAAAATACAAAATGCCCAACCACTTAGCCTTAATAGGAAAGAAGAAATAAATATAAATTAAGGTATTGGGAAATAAATAAACGAAGGCCATGATAATACCAAAGACGGCACCACTTGCACCCAATGTAGCAGTATTAAGGCTTTTGTTATAATAGGTTGTCAATAGCTCCATGATCTCCGTACGAATGCCTGGTGTAGCCAAGCTTACATTGTTCTCGCTCAATATTCTTGTGAGCTGAATATTGTGGTCCTTTGCATATTCTAAAACAGCCTTATTAAAATCTGGCGATCCTGATATACTCATTTGACTCAAGCGCATCAAGTCTGATGCCATTGGCACAAACTCGTAAGAAAGAATTAATAAGTGAAGGACCGAAGCGCCCACACCACATAAAATATAAAATAATAAAAATCGCTTTGGACCCCACACATTTTCTAATACAGATCCAAACATCCATAGTGCAATCATATTGCCTAATATATGTCCAAAGTCACCATGCAAGAACATGTGTGTGATCATTTGCCATGGCTGAAACAATTTGCTTTGCCATGCGTGTAAAGCAAAATAATCTTCGACCGAAAATACACTAGTGGGTCCTGCAAATGTGTTTTGCGCCAAGAACATTAAAGCATTAATGATGATTAAGTTTTTAATGATCGTTGGTAAAATATTAAAGCTTGTGGGCCTAAATTCTCTCATAAATTATGCGTTTAATAAATCTGTTCTTTTTAATTGTACCACATTCTCTATATGCAATGTATGTGGAAACATGTCTACAGGCTGTATTTTAGTCACTGTATACTTAGCGTGAAGCAAAGCAAGGTCTCTGGCCTGTGTCGCCGGATTACAACTTACATACACAATGGTTGGGGCTTCCATCTCTAATAATTTTTGCACTAATTTTTCGTGCATACCTGCTCTTGGTGGGTCGGTGATAATCACATCTGGCTTACCATGGGCTTCAAAAAAAGCATCATCACAAACCTTAATCACGTCTCCTGCAAAAAATGCTGTGGATGTTAAACCATTCAAAGCAGCATTCAATTTTGCGTCCTCAATCGCTTCTTCTACAAACTCAACACCAATAATTTTCTTAGCCTGATCGCTACAAAAAATGCCAATGCTTCCTGTGCCACAATATAAATCATATACCGTTTCTTTTCCGGTCAATTCAGCAAAGTCGCGTGTGACTTGATACAACACTTCGGCTTGTTTTGAATTGGTTTGGAAAAAAGATTTTGGACTGATTTTAAATTCAAACTTTTCTAGTTTTTCTGTGATATACCCATTGCCATAATACACTTGTGGCTCTAAATCCTGCATACTGTCATTGCGCTTGGTATTGATGGTATACAAGAGCGTAGTGATTTGTGGAAATTGCTTTAACAACAAATCCAATAATACTTTTCTTTTTGCTTCATCCTCATAACCAAGGATTAAATTGATCATCCACTCGCCCATGGTAGAGTTTCTAACAAACATATTTCTTAACCAACCTTGGTGTTGTTTGATATTGTAAAAAGGCATCTTGTTGTCTAAAGCAAACTGCACCACTGCCTTGCGCATTAAGTTTGTTGGCTCTTCTTGTAAATAACAAGTGTCTATGGGAACAATTTTTTCAAAAAATCCTCTCGCATGAAAACCACCATCACCAGGGCTTTTAACTGGTGCCTCCCCCGAAGCCTTCATCTCCCTAAAGGCTTCAAATGACATATAAATTTCTGTAGCAAAAGTGTATTCTACTTTATTACGATAGCCCTCGGTTTGCTTGGCGCCCAAAATAGCAGGAATTGTTGGTAAAGGAATCTTAGCAATCCTTGTTAAATTATCTACTACTTGTTGTTGCTTATACACCAATTGTTGTGCGTAAGGTAACATCTGCCATTGACATCCTCCGCATACTCCAAAATGACTACAAAATGGTTGCACTCTATTTTCAGAATAACTATGAAATTTTTTAGCAAAGCCTTCCGCCCAATCGGTTTTGTTCTTTTGAAGCTGAATATCTACCACATCCCCAGGTACTGCGCCTTCAACAAAAATCACTTTTCCATCCACTCTTGCTAAGGACTTGCCCTCTGCTGCATAATCCTCTATAAGGACCTTTTCTAAAATGATTGCTGGTTTTGACTTTCTCACAGTAACAAAGGTACAATCCAGCTTCTAGAATCCACTATTCCACCCATTCAAATTAAACCTAAATCTGATTTTTATTTTCTACTTTTATGTTCTTAATTTGTCCTTTAACCCTTTTATATGTTTCAGAAAATTATTGCTTTATTGGGTGTTGGTTTGGTTCTTTTATCTAGCAGTTCTGCGCATGCGCAGGCAATCAAAAAACAACCCCTTTCAACTACCAGTCCTGTTGGGCACAATATTGAAATTACCCTTAAGCCATACAAAAACACAAAAGTGTATTTAGGCACCAACTATGGACAAAATCGAGTGCTGGCAGATTCGGCCATGCTGAATGAGGCAAGCCTTGGTTACTTTAAAGGCAAAGAAAAACTAACACCAGGCATTTATTTCATTGTTTCTCCTAAGTATAGTATTCTATTTGAATTTTTAGTAGACGAGGGGCAACAATTTAAAATCATTGCAGACACATTGAA
Organism: Sediminibacterium sp.; assembly: GCA_049314475.1. Classification (GTDB taxonomy): domain Bacteria; phylum Bacteroidota; class Bacteroidia; order Chitinophagales; family Chitinophagaceae; genus Sediminibacterium. Next base: position 27,328 of record JBMOFB010000008.1, on the reverse strand, counting down.
TATTGCTGACCGTACAATTATTGGCTCAAAAGACAATGATATTTTTAGTGCCTATTCAAAAACGATGAACCAGCTTGGTGCACAGAGAAATCAGTTGGAACAAGCTTATGCCAGTGCCGCAACAGCAAGCGATTCTTTAAATTACCTGCAGGCTTTAAAAAAGATGGACACTAGCTTTAAACAAGAGCGCCAAAAAATTATTACCTCAGCGCCAAATTCCATGATGCGTTTTTTATTAGACGTGTTACAAAGACCAGATGTACCAGCAATCCCAATCATCAATGGCAAGGCGGATTCTACCTACCCATTTTATTATGTCAAAAATCATTATTGGGACAATGTGGTTTTCAATGATAACCGCTTAATTAGAACACCATTTTTTGAAGCGAAGCTAGATGAGTACTTTAAAAACTATGTTTCACGAGAGCCAGATTCAATTATTGAAGAAGTGCAATACATGTTGACTGTGGCAAAAACAGGAAAAGAAATTTATCCTTTTTTACTTTTTAAGTTTACCAATAAATACATCAGTCCCGAATTTATGGGTCAGGATAAAGTGTTTTTACATATATTTCAAAACTTTTTTAGCAAGGGTGACACCTCATTGTTAAACAATGAATCTAAAAAAGCAATCACAGAACGCGCCTATAGTATCATGGCCAACCTCATTGGCAATCCCGCCCCACCATTGAATTTTAATACGATTGACAACAAATCATTTTCGCTTTATAACAGTCCTGGTAAATATACATTTATCGCTTTCTGGGATCCAACTTGTGGGCACTGTAAGGAAGAAATGCCAAGGGTAGATTCTTTTTATACAAATAATTGGAAGCAATTAGGCGTGCAAGTGATTGGCGTAAATACCAATATAAAAGAATTAGCATCTTGGAAAAAATTTATAACGGAACAACATTTTAATGCCGGATGGACCCATATTTATCAAACAGAGGCGGCATTGAATGCAGAAATTAATGCAGGTAAAGCAACTACCATCAGACAATTGTATGATGTATTTAAAACGCCTACTTTTTATTTGTTAGATAAAGACAAAAAGATCATTGCAAAGAATTTAACGGTCGACCAGTTTCATAATTTCTTGCAAGCTCAACAAAAAAAATAAATTAAAATACGGCAGAAACAACATCTCTTATCACCTTAGGTTTTCCTAAAGTATAATAGTGTAATACAGGTACGCCAGCTGCTTTTAACTCCTTGCTTTGCTGGATCAACCACTCTGTGCCCACTTGCTCACACTCCGCGTCTGTCTTGCATTTATTGATAGCATTAGACAGCTCTGTTGGGATGTCTACATGAAATATTCTTGGTAAAACTGTCAATTGCTTTTTATTGGTAATTGGCTTTAATCCTGGAATGATTGGCACTGTTATACCCATATCACGACAGGCTTGCACATACTCCATAAATTTTTGATTATTGAAAAACATTTGTGTCATGATATAATCAGCACCTGCATCCACCTTCTCTTTAGTTTTGATTAAATCGATTTCAAAATTTGGAGATTCAAAATGCTTTTCTGGATAGCCTGCCACACCCATACAAAAATCGGTCTTGCCACCATTTAAAATATCTTCGTCTAAATAAATCCCTTGATTTAATTGTCCTACTTGCTTTAACAAATCAATCGCATATGTATTTCCCCCTGGCTCTGGCTCAAAGCTAGACTCATTCTTAGCCGCATCACCTCTTAAAATTAATGCATTGTCAATCCCTAAAAATTGCAAGTCAATTAAGGCGTCTTCGGTTTCTCTTTTTGTAAAACCACCACATATAATATGTGGGACCGCATCAATATTGTAATGGTTCATAATGGCAGCACAAATACCCACCGTACCTGGTCGCTTACGCACATCTACTTTTTCAAAAGTGCCATCTGTTTTTTTCTTAAACATGGTTTCACTTCTGTGGTAAGTCACGTTGATCCATGAAGGCTTAAACTCCATGAGTGGATCCAAATGATCGTAGATAGAGGTAATTGTTTTACCCTTTAATGGTGGCAGGATCTCAAAGGAGACCAATGTGTCTTTTGCTTTTGCTAAGTGTGCGGTTACGTGCATAGAATACAAAAATAGTTAATATTATTTTACTAGGTTCAAATAGGCTGTTTTAACCTTATTTTTGTGCAAAAGATTCAACGTGATACTAACCATACATACCGATAAGCTGATTAAACAGTACAAAGGCCGCAAGGTGGTGGACCAGGTAAGCGTATCGGTTAAACAGGGTGAAATTGTTGGTTTACTTGGACCCAATGGCGCCGGTAAAACAACGACTTTTTATATGGTGGTTGGCTTGATTGCGCCAGATGAGGGCCGTGTGTTTTTAAACGAAGAGGATATCACCCATTTACCCATGTACAAACGTGCTCAAATGGGGCTGGGTTATTTGCCACAAGAAGCGAGTGTGTTTAGAAAGTTATCGGTTGCAGATAATATCATGGCCATTTTGGAAATGACAAAATTAACCAAGGGCGAGCGTTTACATAAAATGGAAACCCTTTTAGATGAATTTAATTTACAAAAAGTAAGAAACAATAACGGTGATAGTTTAAGTGGTGGAGAGCGAAGAAGAACAGAGATTGCAAGAGCCTTGGCTGTGGATCCTAAATTTATTTTATTAGACGAACCCTTTGCTGGCGTGGATCCTATCGCAGTGGAAGACATACAATCGGTTGTTGCTAGGTTAAAATTAAAAGACATTGGTATTTTAATTACGGATCACAATGTGAATGAAACATTGTCCATTTGTGATCGTGCGTATCTTTTGATCGAAGGAAAAATATTTAAACACGGAACTGCCGAAGAATTAGCAGCAGACGAACATGTAAGACGCTTATACCTTGGCACCAACTTTGAGTTAAAGCGCAAGGATTGGATTATCGAAATGGGACAAAAATAGCCTATGAAGATTTTTAGCCCAGCATTATCAAGACTAGCAAGATTGCGCTATTGGCGCATCGAGCATTGGGTTAAAGATCCGGTAGCTGCGCAACGTGAAGTGTTACAGGACCTCATCACCCATGGTCAATACACACAGATTGGAAGAAAGTATCAGTTTAGTAGCGTTTTCAATATTAGAAAATTCAAAGAAGTTGTTCCTATACAAGCATACGAAGACCTTAAACCATATATAGACGAGGTGATGCAAGGCGAGGAAGACGTGTTATGGAATACCCCAATCGCATGGTTTGCTAAAAGCAGTGGCACCACCAGCGACAAGAGTAAGTTTATTCCGCTAAGCCAAGAAAGCATCGAAGACAATCATTTTCAAGCATCAAAAGATGTACTCAGCATTTACTATAATGCCTTTCCAGACAGTGATCTTTTAACAGGCAAGATGCTCATTATTGGTGGAAGCCATCAAGTGCATCCAATCCAAGATGACATTCAGTATGGAGACCTAAGTGCAGTTTTATTACAGAACGCACCTATCTGGTCTGGTTTAGTTAGAGTGCCTGAGCTATCCATTGCACTCATGGATGAGTGGGAGTCAAAAATTGAAATGCTTGCTCAAAGCACCATCCAAGAAACTGTGACCTCTATTGCAGGGGTACCCACATGGACATTGGTATTGTTCAAAAGAATTTTAGAAATCACTGGTAAAAAAACAATTAAAGAAGTTTGGCCTGATTTTGAATTGTACATGCATGGTGGTGTTTCATTTACGCCTTATAAAGCAGAATTTAAAAAGATCATTGGTGGAGATTGTAACTATTTAGAAATATACAATGCGAGTGAAGGATTTTTTGCTGCGCAAGATCGTATGAACGAAGAAGGCATGTTGCTGTTTTTAGACCATGGTATTTTTTATGAATTCATGCCTTTAGAAGCCTACGGAAAAGAAAATCCTGTGACCATTGGATTAGATAAAGTTGAATTAGGAAAAAATTATGCCATTGTTATAAGCACCAATGGTGGGCTATGGCGATACCTTGTAGGCGACACTGTGCAATTTGTGACACTCAACCCTTTTAGAATTAAAGTAAGCGGAAGATTAAAACAATACATCAATGCTTTTGGAGAAGAATTGATTGCAGACAATAGTGATAAAGCGATTAGCCTAACCTGTGCGAGTTTGAATGTAGTGATGAAAGAGTATACCGCAGCACCTATCTATATGTCAGACAAGAGTGCCGGCGCACATGAGTGGTTGATTGAATTTGAAAACCCTCCAGCAGATATGCACGCATTTACCGTTGAACTTGATAAAAATTTACAATCGGTCAATAGTGATTATGAAGCCAAAAGGTATAAAGACATTGCACTGGGCTTACCACAAATCACCGCAGTAAAAAAAGATTGTTTTCACGAATGGTTAAAAAGAAGAGGGAAATTAGGTGGACAACATAAAGTTCCTAGATTGTCCAATGAGCGTATATTTATAGAAGAACTAAAATTAATTCACGAGGAAGGATAATAAAAAATTGATTACAATGATTGATGCCTTAGGCTGGATAGCAACTGCAGTGGTGGTGGGTTCTTTCGCAATACAAGATATAAGAAAACTAAGGATCATGAATATGATTGGGTGTGTACTTTGGATTGCTTACGGTTTTTTAAAACAGGATAATCCTATTATATTTGTGAATATAAGTATTATCATAGTGCATACTTATTGGTTTATTAAAAATAGAAAGTAATGAAATTATTAGAAGGAAAAGTAGCTATAGTAACAGGTGCAGCAAGAGGTATTGGTGCAGCCATCGCATTAAAATTAGCAGAACAAGGTGCCCATATTGCATTCACTTATGTGAGTGATAGTAGTGCAGACAAAGCGAACCAGCTGGTTGCTGAAATAGAAAAATTAGGCGTTAAAGCAAAAGCATATCAAGCCAATGCGGGCGACTTTGCAGCATGTGAAACATTTGTAAATGATGTGGTGGCTACCTTTGGCACGGTAGATATTTGTGTCAACAATGCAGGTATTTCTAAGGATAATTTATTGTTGCGTATGACACAGGAACAATGGGACGACGTGATGGAAACGAATTTGAAGAGTGTCTTTAATATGACCAAGCAAGTGATTCGTCCAATGATGAAAGCGCGTAGTGGAAGTATTATCAATATGAGTTCTATCATTGGCATTCGTGGTAACGCAGGTCAAAGCAGCTATGCAGCAAGTAAAGCAGGTATCATTGGATTTACAAAATCGATAGCAGCAGAAGTGGGAAGTCGCAATATTCGTTGTAATGCAATTGCACCAGGATTCATAGAAACCGATATGACGCATTATTTAAATGAAGGTGAAGCAGGAAAAGCTTTTTTAGATAAAATTCCTTTGGGTCGTTTTGGTAAGGCAGACGAAATTGCCAACACCACTTTATTTTTAGCAAGCGATATGAGTAGTTATGTAACTGGTCAAGTGATTAGCGCCTGCGGTGGATTGAATATTTAATCCTAAAAATATTTGAAATAAAAAAAAGGATCAACAGTTGTTGATCCTTTTTTTATACTAAGTATTAAATTAATGGATTCTTGTATCGATCTCTGCTTTTAAATCTGCATAAATTGATTCTACTGTTCCTTCGCCCTTCACAGTAACTACTTTATCAAATTGTGCATAGTAAGTGGCAACAGCTGTGGTCTTATCATTGTATTCTTGGATTCTAGCGCGGATGATGGTTTCGTTGGTATCGTCCGATCTGCCTGAAGTCAAACCTCTTCCTAATAATCTTTTCACCAACTCTTCTTCGCTTACTTCTAAGGCAAGTACGACGTTAATTTCGTTTGATTTATTTTTCAACAAAGCATCTAAGGCAACACATTGCGCGGTTGTTCTTGGAAAGCCGTCAAACAAAAATCCTTTTGCCTCTGGATGTGCATTCATAAAATTATCAACCATGCCTATCACCACTTCATCTGGCACCAATTGACCTTGGTCCATGAGTCTCTTAGCTTCCAATCCTAATGTGGTTTGGCCTGCAATCTCGCTACGTAATAAATTACCTGTAGACAAATGCTGTAAACCATAGGCGGCGATAATATTTTCACTTTGCGTGCCTTTACCGCTTCCAGGAGGACCAAATAAGATTAAATTGAACATAGGATGCTGTTGATAGGTGGCAAAGATAACAAACTGTCGTAAATTTTTTTAACCTAAGATTGTAAATTATCAAACAAATAATATGAATACTTGTTGTTAATTTACGTAGAAATCAACACCATGTACAAAATACTTTTTTTTTGCCTTTTAATCAGCCAAACCGCTTGCGGCCAAGCGACGATCAAACAATCCAAAAAATCGACTACCATGCCAACTAAAGAAAATACCTATTATTCTAGAACCAGTAAGGAAGCCGTTATTGTCCCTGACAGCGTTTGGAAACAAATATTAAGTCCTGAGGTCTATGCTGTTGCAAGAGAAAAGGGCACCGAGCGTCCTTTTACCAGTGCTTTTGAAACCTCAAAGGCCATTGGAACTTATCATTGTAAAGCATGTGGCAACTCCCTTTTTAAAAGCGATACCAAATTTGATAGTGGTTGTGGCTGGCCAAGTTTTTACGAGCCTGTTTCCAAGCAATCCATCATTTATACGCCAGACAATACCCATGGAATGAAAAGAACCGAAGTGCAGTGCGGTAAATGCAAGGCACATTTAGGTCATGTGTTTGAAGATGGTCCTCCTCCAACAGGCTTGCGTTATTGTATCAACGGCGTTATCCTTGATTTTGATGCAAAATAATACATGGCATAAGCAGTTATAAAGAGTCCCACAAAAGATAAGATCATCACACTCTGTGCAAAGAAGGTGGTCCATTCTATTTGTAATGTCATGCCCTCTTTTACCAACATCACCGTCACGCTACCCACATAGCCAATTGAATCTGCTACATAGATGAAGAAGCCGGCGTTTCCTTTTATAGAGTAGGCGGCAATTAAGCGATCAAAATAAATAGAGTTAAAGGGAATATACACCAAGTATAAACCCAGGCCTACTAAGAGCATCCACCAAAAAGGGTCCAATAAGTTTTGTGTGAAAAAATAAGTGGATAATCCCGCAACCACAAAACCAATCAATATAAATACATGCGCCATCATGAATGCTTTAAAACTATTCTTAACGGCAACAACTGCACCAATTAAAATTAAAATAAAAATAGTGATAGGGATTTCTGTTTCAGAAAAAGTGGAAGGCTTTGCCATGTAGCCCATTTCCTTCCACATGTCTGCTGAAAAATTATCTCTAATGTCTCTAAAGATGGTGGCAAATAAATAGATGGCTACAAACGCAATGACACCTGGTAAATATTGTTTTAAAATTAATTTTCTGTCGGCTCCTGTCATCGGAATTCTTTTTGCCCTCAAGGCTTCATCTTCTTTAGATGGCGCTGGCACTTTCTCTAAACCCCACACACAAATTACCAAGGGCAATGCAAAAACTAAACCAGTACAAAATGGTACCCAGGTTTCTGTAATATGAAAATCTTGCATCAACCAGGCGCCTACCGACTTCACCCATCCTGCAGAAAAAATAAAACTCACAGCAAGTGCTGCACCTATGAAATCGCTGCTACGTCTACCTTCTACATAAGAGAAGACAACACCCCATAACATACCTAGTGGAAAACCATTGATGAATAAAAACAAGATGCTATATGGCGCTGGCACGATGGCGAATAACAACCAAGCTGCCCAAGCAATACCAGTGAGTAAAAAAATAATTTTATATCGATGCTTTTTTTCTAGCCCTGAAATGAATTTAATGCCATAAAACTTCGCCATCAAATAGCCCAGCATTTGACTAATCACCATCGCAGTTTTAAATGCAATAGGACCAAAGGTCATCCCTTCAAAAGTGCAAACAGTAAATGATTTTCTAAATCCAAATATAAAAACATAGGTTCCAAAGGAAACTAAGGCAGCATACAATGCAACTGATTTTTCTTTTGTAAAAAATGACATGCCTAACTCTTTTAATGAAAACAATTTTTTGGAATCGTCTTCTTAAAGATAGGGTAATTCGACTAATTTTTATGGTAAGCAAAGACAAAGGGCTTCTCTGGATTGTCTTTTAAGACACGCTTTACTAAATGTGGCTTTTGAATGATTTTTCTTTTATTTAAATCAATCACTTCGATGTTCTGATAAAACTGTTCTACTTGTTCAACCTGATACAACATAGTATGTATTTCCAATAATAAAAGCAATTGCTTTTGTTGTTTTAAAACATCATTATTTGCTAGATATATATGGCTTCTTAACATGGTTACAAAACTACAATTTTTTACAAGTATATTTGAATAAGATTTAATGATTCATGCAACAAAAATCGGTACTCATCGCACCCTTAGACTGGGGACTTGGTCATGCAACAAGATGTATCCCAGTGATAACAGGGTTTATTGAACTTGGCTACAATGTAACGATTGCTACAGAAGGCGCTCACGAAATGATTTTAAGGGAAGCCTTTCCTGGATTGACTTTCCTTAGACTAAAAGGATACCATATTCGTTATTCAAAAAATGCAAACGGCTTTGCAATTAAAATGATTGCACAAATTCCACGCATTTTGTACAACATCTTAAGAGAGTTTTGGTGGTTACATACAACAAATAAACATCAACAATTTGATTTAATTGTTTCAGATAACCGACTTGGTTTTTTTCATCTAAAAACGCCATCTGTATTTATTACACATCAGCTCAATCTGCAGACCCCTTTTAGTTGGTCAACTAGATTGTTGCAGTGGATACAGTATCTTTGGTTTAAACTTTTTTATGCCATGGTTTGGGTGCCAGACATGGAAGGCGACCAAAATCTTTCTGGCATTTTAGGGAATCCAATATCAAAACCACATGTGCCAATTTGGTACATGAATTGTTTGTCTAGGCTAAATGAATACGCTAGCAGTCAAAAGATAGAAGCACAACCAAACAACTTATTTTTAGGTATTTTGTCTGGGCCAGAACCTCAAAGAAGTATTTTTCAGGATATTTTATGGGCAGAAGGCAATCGACTCAAGCAACCTTTTAAGCTCATTGCTGGCACGGCTAGCCAGCCCAATAACCATGCTGTTTCTGAATTTGGATCCATTGATCCACACTTAGGTGGACCCGATTTGGTCAAAGCAATTGAAGACACAAAGTATATCATCAGTCGTGGGGGCTATACAAGCTTAATGGAGCTGATTCCACTCAATAAGCCACTCATTTTGGTGCCTACACCAGGGCAAACAGAACAAGAATATTTAGCTAAAAGATGGCAAGAAAAAGGATGGGCCATTGCATTTGATCAAAGTAAGTTTCATCTTGAAACAGCCCTGAAAGCAGCTGCACATTTTAATTACCAACCCATCCCTTTTAAAAGCTTTACAAAAGAAGCATTGGAAGCAACATTAAAGCAAGTAAATTTATAATATGGCTGTACAAAAAACAGGTGAAGGGATTTTTGACAATTTATCCAACTATTTAATCATTGATGTTCGAAGTCCCGGAGAGTATGTACATGCACATATCCCAAACGCTTTTTCATTGCCACTTTTCACCGATGAAGAACGTGCAGCAATTGGTACCACCTATAAACAAGAAAGCAGAGAAGCTGCCATAAAATTAGGGCTTCCATTTTTTGGCACGAAGATGCAAGACATGATTGAGCTGGTAGAGGGTTGGGTCAAGCATTACGAAAAAACAAATTCCATTAAGCCAACTATTTTAGTACACTGTTGGAGAGGCGGTATGCGAAGTGCCGCCGTTGCTTGGCTATTAGACTTATACGGTTTTAAAACGGAACAACTTACTGGAGGCTACAAAGCTTATCGCAATTGGGTTTTAGCGCAGTTCGAAAAAGATTATTCAATGAAAGTCTTGGGCGGTTTTACAGGATCAGGTAAAACAGAAATACTATTACAACTACAAAAGAGTAAGCTTCCAGTCATTGATTTAGAAGGGTTGGCCAATCATAAAGGATCTGCATTTGGTGCATTAGGACAAAATGAACAAGCTACACAAGAACAATTTGAAAATAATTTAGCAGATGCATTGTTTACTACCTGCGCTGCTCATCCCTATTTTTGGATAGAAGATGAAAGTCAAAGAATAGGAACAAATATGTTGCCAATTGCTTTTTTTAAAAGTATGCGTAATAGTGTTTGTTATTTTATTGATATCCCCTTTGCGTCTCGTCTTCAATTTATTGTTCAAGCGTATGGCAGGTTTGCAGTAGCTGATTTAATAGCAGCCACTTTAAGAATTCAAAAAAGACTGGGGGGATTAGAAACAAAAACCGCCGTGAATTACTTGGTTGAAAACAATATCGAAGCCGCTTTTTCTATTTTATTAAAATATTATGATAAGGTCTACCAAAAAAATATTGAAACTGCAGCTATTCCAAAATTCAAAACGGAAAAAATAGTAGCTTCAGAGGTCAATTCTATTGATAACGCAAGTCTTATCATGCATCTTTAATTTTAGCATATGTTTCAGCAATTTTTAGCGTGGTGGTTTTTTACAGTAAGGGGTTGGAGAACAGAAGGCAATTTTCCGCATGCATTAAAGCAGTCTGTGATTATTGCGGGGCCCCATACCCATGGAGTAGATTTTTTCCTTGGTTTAGCGATACGTCAGCAAATGCATTTTAAATTTGTGCATTTTTTGGGTAAAAAAGAGCTTTTTAACCCCATTACTGGTTGGTTTTTTAGACTTTTAGGGGGGCATCCGGTAGATCGAAGCAAAAAGAACAATATGGTAGAACAGGTGGTGGCCTTATACAGTAAAAATGAACGTTTTCATATTGCCATTTCCCCAGAAGGAACAAGAACAAAGGTCCTTAAATTTAAAACAGGCTTTTACCATATCGCTAAAAATGCAGGAGTCCCTATTTTGATGGTGGGCTTTGATTTTGGTAAAAGACGCGTGGTTTTTGCAGAGCCTTTCTATACAAGCGATAACGAATCTTCCGATTTGCGCTCCATTGTCAATTTTTTTAAACAATTTGAGGGCTATGTTCCAGAAAATGGCATCACAGATGATATTGTTTGTTAAAATGAAGTGATTTTTTATATTTGTTTTATTCCTATGCCGTAGTTTCCTATTTTTGTCATAGCAATAACTTGATTATTCATATACTAAAAACAGACTTAACATGAAAAGTAAAATTTTTTTAGCGCTTGCTCTAATAAGCTTAGGTGCTTTCTCTTGCGTTAGCCCTAAAAAATTACAAGAGGCAGAAGCTAAATATGGTCAATTAAATGGCGCATACGCTGACCTACAAAGCAAATACCGTGATGCACAAGATGCAACTTCAAAAGCAAAAACTGATGCAGATAAAATTGCTGCAGAAAGAAAAGCATTAGAAAATCAAGTAGCTGATTTAAATAAGCAAATTGACTTCTTAAAGGAAAATAACAATGTGGTATTGAGTCAATTAAAGGACATGTCTGTAGTGACAGGTGCCCAAGCAGAAAATATTAAGAAGTCTTTAGAAAATATTGGGTCAAAAGACCTTTACATTCAAGGTTTACAAAGCTCTATGGCTCGTAAGGATTCAATCAACATGAATTTGGTGATGAATTTGAAAGGCGTATTAGGCGACTTGAACGACGAAGATGTAAATGTGAAAGTGGATAAGGGTGTCGTATATGTTGACATTTCTGATAAATTATTATTCAAAAGCGGAAGCTTCAACATCACTGATAAAGCTAAAACCGTATTGGGTAAAGTAGCTAAAGTATTAGCAGCACAGCCAACTATCGAATTTATGGTAGAAGGTCATACAGATTCTCAACAATTATTAGACAATGGTTCTGTGTTAGAAGACAACTGGGACTTATCTGTAAAGCGTGCAACAACTGTAGTGCGTATTTTACAAGATACTTATGGTTTAGATCCTAAGCGCATGACAGCAGCAGGTAGAGGTGAATATGCACCATTGGTTGAAAATGACAACGCAGCTAACAGAGCTAAAAACAGAAGAACAAGAATCGTGATCTTACCTCAACTAGACCAATTCTTTAAATTATTGGAGAAAAAGTAATCGATAGAACAATCTTTTTTTCAGGATTGAACTTTCTCAATCTATTTTCAGGGCACCCTTCAACAGGTGCCCTGATTTTTTACACCCTTATTTTTAAAAGTCCTTTTTATGATGTTTAGTTTTCCACTTACTTTTTAATTGCATCAAGTACACGTATCTTCGCTAGATGCAACAAGCGTATTTGAACGGATTAAATGAACAACAAAAAGAGGCCGTACTGCACCTTAAAGGCCCCTTGATGATTATTGCTGGAGCAGGAAGTGGAAAAACAAAAGTATTGACTTCCCGTATTGCACACTTAATGCATAGTGGCGTAGACTCTTTTAATATACTAGCGCTTACATTTACCAATAAGGCCGCGGCCGAAATGAAGGATAGGGTAGAAAAAGCACTTGGCAACACCGAAGCCCGCAACTTATACATAGGCACTTTCCACAGCGTGTTTGCGCGTATATTAAGAGCAGAAGCCGCCAAGCTTGGCTATCCACAGAGCTTTACCATCTATGATACCGACGATTCTAGGTCTGTTTTAAAGCAGGTGATCAACGACATGGGCTTAGATGATAAATTGTATAAACCCAATATTGTACACAATCGTATCTCGTCGGCTAAAAATGCATTGGTTGGTCCGAGTGAATATGCGATGGACAATTTTTTGAAGCAAGAAGATGCTAGGTCCAATCGTCCTCAAATTGCAGAAATTTATGCAAGCTATGTGGCGCGTTGTTTTAAAAGTGGGGCGATGGATTTTGATGATTTGCTTTTTAAAATGCATGAACTTCTGCGCGATTTTCCAGAAGTGTTGCATAAGTACCAACATAAATTCAAATACATTTTAATTGATGAGTACCAGGATACCAACCCTGTGCAGTATCAAATTGCAAAACTACTTGCAGCAGTACACGAAAATCTTTGTGTGGTGGGTGATGACGCACAGAGTATTTATAGCTTTCGTGGTGCTACCATCGAAAATATTTTACAATTTCAAAAAGACTACGACGACGTTAAGTTAGTCAAGCTAGAACAAAATTATAGAAGTAGTAAGTCCATCATCGAAGTGGCTAATTTTGTGATTAAAAATAATAAAGGTCAAATTCCAAAAGAACTTTGGACCGATAACGAAGAGGGTGATAAAATTAAGTTGGTGCGTACGATGACCGACAATGATGAAGGAAAATTTGTGGCAGATAGTATTCAAGAAAATAAATTAAGAAACCATTTTTACAATAAAGATTTTGCCATTTTATATCGGACCAATGCCCAGTCAAGATCCTTTGAGGAAAGCTTAAGAAGAACAGGGATTACTTATAAGATCTATGGTGGGCTTAGCTTCTATCAAAGAAAGGAGGTCAAAGATTTTATCGCTTACTTACGTGTCATTGCCAATACAAAAGACGAGGAAGGGTTAAAAAGAATTATCAATTATCCTGTTAGAGGGATTGGTAAAACAACCGTTGAAAAATGTCTGGTATTAGCGAGTGAGCAAAATATTACTTTTTTTGAAGTACTAGAAAAAGCAAAAGGATTTGGATTTAAAGCAGGCACGCTTAATTCTATCGAAGAGTTTGTGACCATGATCAAGTATTTTCAAAACCTCTTAACAAAAAACAATGCCTACGACGTGGCTGTGCAAGTTGGTAAGAGTACAAATATGATCAAGGAACTTTTCAATGACAAGTCTACCGAAGGACTAGCGCGTTACGAAAACGTACAAGAATTATTGAACTCTATTAAAGAGTGGACAGAAAGTCCTAGCAATGAAGATGGCGAATTAGGAGATAAAAGCCTAGGATCATATTTACAACAGATCACTTTAATTACGGATGCAGACAACGATACTGGTAACGAAGACACCGTAAAATTAATGACAGTGCACGCCGCAAAAGGTTTGGAGTTTGATTGTGTTTTTGTAGTGGGCTTAGAAGAAACATTATTTCCTAGTGGCATGAGCGTGAATACAAGAGAGGAATTGGAAGAAGAGCGTAGACTGTTTTATGTTGCTGTAACAAGAGCAAAAAAACATTTATGGTTAAGCTATGCCAACTCGAGGTATCGTTTTGGTCAGCTGGTGCAAAACGACCCTAGTAGGTTCATTGAGGAAATGCCAGAAGAAAAATTAGATAAATCTAGTGCAGGTGGTGGTGCAAGAAACCAGTCAAGCGGATGGGGCAGCGCCTACGACAGAATGCATGGCGGGAATAAGTCGGGCTATAACAAACCAAGTTCTGGAAGTAGTGTCGCTAGCAGTAAGCCTAGCTACTTACCGGTCACGCCTCCAAGTACTTTGAATAAAAATCATATTCCTTCGGCCAATTTTGCCGCTGCAGACCCAACTGCTCTAGAAGAAGGCATGAAAGTAGAGCATCAAAAGTTTGGTTTTGGGATCATTCAAAGCATTGAGGGCTCAGCACATAACCCAATAGCCAATATCCTTTTTGATCTCAATGGAGAGAAAAAAATCATGTTGAATTACGCTAAGCTAAGCATCATCCCTAGCTAAAGCAATTGAGTCTTTCTATCTATTCTATATAATCGAGCTATGGATTGTTTTTCGATATCGGAAAAATAAAGCCATTATCCCCCTTCTTGGGCTAGCAAGCCACCCATTTTGATTATTTTTGCTCTGGACTGAATAAAAAAGCAATTATGATTACAACAGGCAATACCATCGTGAGCATTTATACAGAAATGACCCCAAACCCAGAAACAATGAAGTTTGTGGCCAACAAGCTATTGTATCCAGGTAAAAGTTTAGATGTAGCAGAAGAGGGTTTAGCGACCGCTTCTCCTTTGGCTAAAGAATTATTTAGTTTTCCTTTTATCAAAAGTGTTTTCATTGCTAGCAATTTTGTAACGCTTACAAAAACAACCGATACCGAAGATTGGCAGGATGTGATTCCAACGATCAAAACATTCTTGAAAGAATATTTAGAAGCAGGTGGTGTAGTAGTGAATGAAGATGAGGTTGCTAAGATGAAACAAGAAGCAACCAATGTGGTGTCTGCTGATGATGATGATGTAGTAAAGCGTGTGAAAGAATTATTAGAAAACTATGTAAAGCCAGCGGTTGAAATGGATGGCGGTGCAATACAGTTTAAAAGTTATAACAACGGCATCGTTAATTTAATGTTACAAGGTTCTTGTAGCGGTTGCCCTTCAAGCATGGTCACGCTTAAAGCAGGTATCGAAGGCATGATGAAGCGCATGATTCCTGAAGTAAAAGAAGTAGTTGCTGAGGCTGAGTAAGCTTAAGCATATATTATACGATAAAAAAGGCCTTAAAAATTTAAGGCCTTTTTTTATTTACAGTTTAACAAATTTATTAGAATAAAGTTTTAATTAATCATAATCTATCAATATGTATGATTTATCAAAAACCCATTTATCATTCACTTTTTTAAAAAAATATGAATACATATAATTTCTACCATTTTTGGCAATAAAACATCTAGTGTAATTTCTGAAAAATATTGGGTTCATATATTCAGTGGTATACTTTTTTAATTTTGATACTGAGTCTGGTATAATATTGATCTTATCATTATCAAACCACTTATTTTTAATTTGTAATCGGCTTGTATCATTTAAAATATTTATATTCAATTCATCAAAATCAGAAATAGTTAAATTGTAATTATCTGCTGTAGATGGATCAAAATAATACCAATTTTCGTTTCTTTTAATTTTCCTTTGATTATCTATATATTCTTTATAACTAGAAAAATATTCAGGTAAATTATATGTATCGTTATAATTCAAAAATGCTTGAAATGAATTATGTTCAGCTGCATTTTGAAAAAACAATTTTATTTCTTTACTATATTTTTTTTCATTATTATTTTGAGAAAACGAAATATGAAAAATTAATATTAAAGTTAAAGTCAATAATATTTTAAAGGTGTGTTTCATTAAAATTATTTACACTTTATTCTATTTCTAATAATTTGAAAGTAATATATTACATCTCTAAATTAATTAAAATCAATCAACAGTTAAGGTTATATATAGTTTGTCTAATTCCCAATTATTAAATTTTTTCTTTAAAAAAAATGCATTAAGATAACTATTGTGATAAATTGCAATAAAGCATCTTGTATTATTCCTGAAAAATATTGGTTTAATGTAATTGGTATATGTATCTTTTTGGAATTTTGTAACCGAGTCTGATATAATTTTTACATTAACTCCCGTAAACCAATCTTTTTTTATATAAACTTTAGCAGTATCATTTAAAATTGAATAATTTAATTGATCACAATCTTTTTTATTTAAATTGAAGCGTTTAGATGCAACGAAATCAGTCGATATTTTATAATTTTTTAACATTTTATAGTAATCAATATAACTATTAAAATATGAAGGCAGTATATAAGTACCTTCTTTAAAATAGAAATCTCCAGTATAAATTTTATTGTTGAATATATCATTCATAATCAATTTAATTTCTTTAACTTCTCTTGGATTATTTCTTTGCTCTTGAGAAATTGAATGATAGCTTATCACTATTAAGCAAAAAAATAAAAATATTTTTAGTTTATTATTCATTTATATAAATTTAAATTAGTACCATATTATTATCTAATTATTATTAATATTTGAAGTTGTACATGGCTTTGTTCCTAAATTAGATTTGGCACCTTTTGCTTGAATTGCTAATGCTTGGCAAGTTGAGATATTATTTAAAACAGAACGTTCAATAGCTTCAATGTATAGTTGAGGAGGAATTTTACCATCTGCTGATTGTTCGATTAGAGAAAGATTTTTTGTATCACCTCTAAAAACAGATGATTCCAATGCATTAAATGCAAGTGATAGAGCAAGATTAGGATTTTGTCTCAATTGTGGGTATAAGTCTTCAAGTGATGATGCCATTTGATTAATATAACCTAACATAAATGTATGTTGATTTGGAATATAAGTTTTCAATTCCTCTTGCATTTTGTAATTAAAATAATCATGTAAAACTTCGTGCATAATTGTTGCTGTTTGACGTTCCTCTGAAAAATCATTGTTTAAAAGTCTTGCATTTAATTTAGTTTGGTATACTCCATTAAGATCTATATATGATTGACCATAAGCATCTTCTCCTTTTTTATCTTTTAAATAATCATCCTGACTAAAATTAAGAATTATTTTTTCATTTTTCCCAAACACATTTTGCAAAATTCCTCCAATTTCATTTGTTAATCTATTGGCGTTTTGTAAGTTTGTTAATAACGCTTTTAAGCATTCATCAGTAATATTATTAATAATTTTGTCGAATTCGTCACCATTTCCAGAGCCACCTCCAGGACCATTAGGTTTTCCAGAACAATCTGATTTAATGATGTCAGATCCTTCAGAAATTCCAATTGTTGTTTGACAGTCGTTTCCATTGTCACATTTCAATCCAATAAGATCCCAATCTTGACTACCATCATTATAATAAGTTACTAAATAAGACCATACACAGCCAGATGATTTAACTTTATTAGATCCAACACTGTATGATTGTTTTGGGGAAGTTTTATTTGATACAAATTCAATATTCGAATTTGTAATTAATCTTTCATATTTTCTATTGCCATTTTGATAACCATATTCCCATAAAAAACTATTTGACAAACTAAATGCCTTTATTGAACCAGAATATCCATTCATATTATATTTATAAAATCCTGCAATTACATCTATTGGTCTAATTGCATCTTTAGGTAAAATTATATCTGAAGGTTTATTTAATATTGGGTTTTTAGTAGGTGAAATACTCGAAAGGTTTAATGGTGTCTCTGTGATTAAACTATAATAGATACTTTGTGTATTATTATTGTATAGAAACGTCATGCCTATTCTATTTCTGTTATAATTTAATGGTACATAAATTATTGTTACATCTTTAGAAATTGATTTCTCAGATAAATCACTCCAATTAGATTTACTTATTAAAGTATCGATAAATGAACTTGAATTTAGATCGACTTTCTTTTGCTGATTTAAATAATTTAATAATAATTCTTTTCTAGTGCTTTGAAAATTTATTCCAATAGTTTGATCTTTTTTATTACAGGATATAGAACATAGCATAACTATATACAAACTAAGAATCTTTGTTAATATTGATTTTTTCATTCTAACTTATTTAATTATAGATTGGATTCTGTAAATAAATTTAAATATTAATTATTCTAAATAAAAAATAAATAATTTTTAAAAATAGAAAATTATCTATACTTTAAATAAGTTAAAAAAATTATTCAACCTTGTGGATTTAAAATCAATATATTAGTTATACAAATAAAATATATTTGTAGAATTATATCCACTAAATTTAATTTAAATTTTTAAACTGTTTTATTTAAATCTTAGAGCTCCTGATAATTATAACTAAAACTCTATTTCAAAGTTTCAATTGATTTCTTCTTATAACAATAAATCCAATAAATTGCATAAAATACATTCACATAATTTTATGAATATTTTCTAGTCATTTATAAAGTCAAACGCTTTGTCCTTTAACAAAGTGTCAAATCGGGGATAACAATAGTTAGGTAGTTAGAAAAAAGACTTATAGTTTATTTAAAAGAAAACAAGCCTACAACTTTCCGTAAAGCGCTCTCAATTTCTCTCGAGCCATAATTTGCTCCCAATCTTTTCCTAGTGCATTCTCCCATAATGGCTTCATACCAAGAGACACATTGATCATTGCATCAAATTGCTCCTCTGTTAAATTCGCACAGATCCCTACTGGAATATCAATATTGTTTTTAGCAACCATGTGCTTAAACTCTTTCACACCGGCTGGATAATATTCCTCTAAATGATTCATTACGATACAGTTTCCAATTCCGTGTTTTGTGCCTAGTAAATAACTTAATCCATAGCTCAACGCATGGGCCACACCCACTTGGCTATAGGCAATACTCATACCACCTGCATAGGAAGCCATCATCAATTGATCATCACATTCATCATCCCAGGTATTTTTTTCTACAAACACTTTTCTACAAAGTTCTAATGCTTTTTCACCGTAACTCTTGCTAAACTCATTTAAGAATGTGCCTTCTAAACTTTCAATGCAGTGTATATAACAATCCATCCCTGTGTAAAAACGTTGATTAGCAGGTGCGTCTTTTGTTAATTCAGGATCCAATACAATTTGATCAAATGGTGTAAAGTCAGAATTCATGCCCAGCTTACGAGTTGGACCAGTTAATACAGTGGTACGACTAACTTCTGCACCCGTTCCACTTAATGTTGGAATACCTACTTTATAAACACCAGCTTGTTGAACTAAATCCCATCCTTGGTAGTCTGCAGAAGAACCAGGATTTTTCATCATCAAAGCAACCGCTTTCGCTAAATCTAAAGTTGATCCGCCACCAATACCGATTATACCACTCACTTCTCCAAATTCTGCTTTTAAGCTTGCTGCTAAAGCATCTACTTGTGTGGTCTTTGGTTCATACGTCACGTCTACAAAAACAATTTTGTCTTTGCCTCTTAAAGGCACTCTATTCGCCAAAGGTTTTCCTTCAAAAAAATGATCTAGAAAAAATATCATTGGAAAATCACCCTTACGATGCGGGGCTATGATTTCATCTACTTGATTAAAAGCACCACGGCCATACACTACATAGTCGACCATTTTAAAATTACGAAATTGCATAAGATTATTTTTTGGAATATTTATAATAAAGCTGCTGCTTTAATCAGGTCTTCTGGGGTATCTATTTCTACGCCCATATAATTGGTGACGGCCATATTAATGGATATGCCATTTTCTAAATAACGTAAACACTCAATTTTTTCTGCAGCTTCTAATGGTGATATGGGCCAATTTGTAAAATCAATTAAAGCTTGTTTTTTAAATGCATAGATCCCTACATGTTCATAATAAGTAATCGAATGATCTGTGGACCTTGGATATGGAATCACGCTGCGTGAAAAAAATAACGCATTCCAATTTTTATCTACCGCTACTTTTACATAGTTAGGATCTTCGATGGATGCAGGATTGGTTAATACTTGCATAAGAGAAGCCACCTGTACTATTGGGTCTTCGAAACAAGCCAAAACTTTTTCCAGAGGTGCGCGTTTCACAAAGGGCTCATCGCCTTGAACATTCACTACGATATCTATATCTAGATTCTTGATGGCTTCTGCAATTCTATCCGATCCACTTTCGTGTGCCTTTATACTCATAATAGCCTTGCCACCATTGGAAACTATTTCATTAAAAATAATGTCACTGTCGGTCACCACATACACTTCGTCAAACAAACCAGTTGCTTTTGTATTATCATAAGTATGTCGGATCACAGATTTTTCGCCAAGCATCTGCATCAGCTTTGCTGGAAACCTTGTAGCTGCGTACCGAGCTGGTATAAATGCGCCAACTTTATTCATGAATAGTTTTTATTTAAAGTCATTTTAAAATGAAAATTACGTTTTATGAAAAAGAGCAGATTAATAATCCGATTTGATTGATTTATTAAAAGGTGCTTTTAATTGATATGATAAAGAGCCATCTTGTGTGTTATCCAAAACATCTAAACCATATACAATCTGATCCATTGGCGTATCATTATAGGTGCCTAAAAGACGATCCCAGAAAGAAAAAATATTGCCATAGTTGCTATCTGTTTGAGGACGGGTAATATGGTGGTGTACTCTATGCATATTAGGAGATACAATAATATAACCAACCGTTTTATCAAACCATGTTGGAATACGAATATTCGCATGGTTAAATTGCGTAAGTACCACACTTAAACTTTGGTACAACATCACCATCCACATAGGTGTGCCTAAAATAAATACTGCAAGAATAGCGAAAACAGCTCTCACCACTGACTCTCCTGGGTGATGTCTATTACCTGTTGTGGTATCCACCATTGTATCTGCGTGATGCACCATATGAAATTTCCATAAAAATTTTACTTTATGTTCAATCATATGTACTAAGTATGCACCAATAAAATCTAATAGTAGTAGACCTACAATTGCTTCAACCCAAGGGTTTAAATGGATGATCTGCAATAATCCAAAATGTTGTTGCACAGTCCAGTCACTCGCCTTTACCATGATTAATGCGAATGCAAAATTGATCACAATAGTTGTAAAAGTGAAAAAGAAATTAAGTCCAGCATGTTTCAACTTATTGTACTTAAAATTAAATAAGGGAACAGCAAATTCTATTAACCAAAAAGAAGTAATACCGCCTGCTAGTAACAATGCACGGTGCAAACTTGGTATGGTTTCAAAATAGGTTTTTATAGCCTCTAACATAGCAATTTGTTTTATGCATAAATGTAAATAAAAAACCCGATGTTCTGTAGTCAGATACACCGGGTTCTTATAAGTCTTGTTGAAGACTTTGTATAGGATAGGGATTAGCTATTTAACATTAACGGCATTACCAACATCAACAAGTCCTCTCCTGGAGCTTGTTCGGAAGGCTTGATCAAACCTGCCTTACTTGGTGTTGATAATTCAATAAAGACCTCGTCCGTGTCTGCAGCATTCAACATCTCAATTAAAAACTTAGCATTGAAGGCAATTTGGATATCTTCTCCTTGGTATTCACAGCTCATGCGCTCGTTCCCTTCGAAACTGAAATCAATATCTTGTGCAGCCATTTGTAATTCGCTTCCAGTAATATTTAAAGCCACCTGATTGGTGCTTTTATTACTAAATACATTCACGCGGCGTAATGCATTTTGGAAGTCGTGCTTATTCACTGTTAAACGAAAAGGATTATCAGCAGGAATCACCACTTTATAGTCTGGGAATCTTGCATCAATCAATCGACAGATTAATTGTGTAGACCCGTGTGCTACAAATAAGTGATTGTTGTTAAAGCTTACAGTGATTGCATCGTCATTATCTGGTAAAGCGTTCTTTAATAAATTTAGTGGCTTTTTAGGAACGATGAACGAAGCATTTTGAGTCGCTTTTACATCTGTTCTTTTATATCGAACTAAACGATGTGCATCTGTGGCTACAAACTGAACGCTCTCCTTTGTTAGTTCAAAGAAAACACCTGTCATGGCAGGACGTAAATCGTCTCCACTCACAGCAAATAATGTTTTATTAATGGCCGTTAACAAACCGCCACTGGTCATGTTAAAGCCTGTTGTATCGTCTGCTGTAGGCTCTTTTGGGAAGTTGTCCGGATTTTCACCCATCACCTTGTACTTTCCATTATCACTTGTAATTTCTACAGCATAGTTCTTATCAATATTAAAAGTCAACGGTTGGTCTGCAATATTTTTTAAAGAATCAATTAAAATTTTTGCAGGTATACAAACGCGTCCATTCACTTTGCTTTCTACATCCATTTGTACGCGCATCACCGTTTCTAAATCGGTCGCAACAATATTCAATTTTTTATCTTCTATTTCGAATAAAAAATCTTCCAAAATAGGCAATACCGTGTTGGTATTAATTACACCAGAAATTTGTTGAAGGTGTTTTAATAAAGAAGAAGAAGATACAATAAACTTCATGCGTTCTATTTTTGATTTTTAAGGTGGTAATTTTCCCCTTGAATAACTATGACGAAACTAAAGTAAAATCTTAAGATTAAAAAGCTATTTTAGCAATTCTTATTGACATTATGAAGAAAGTTCGAATTGGTAAGGAGCAAGCTATACAAAGGATACGGCACTATTGTGCCTATCAAGAAAGGGCCCAACAAGAGGTGCGTGATAAGCTATACGAACTTGGTATGACTATGGACGAAGTCGAAGAAATTATGTCTGACCTGATTGCCGAAAATTTCTTAAACGAAGAGCGATTTGCTGTTCAATTTGCGGGGGGACATTTTAGAATTAAGGGATGGGGCAAGGTCAAAATTCAACACGCTTTACAACAAAAAAGGGTGAGTAGCTACAATATTAAAATAGGCTTAAAAGTCATTGATGAGGAGGCATACCTCAAAACACTACAACAGTTAGCCACAAAAAAATGGATGAGTTTAAAGGGAGAGCGTGGCCTTAGCCGCATGGCAAAAACATATGCATTCCTGCACCAGCGTGGATTTGAACCAATTTTATACCAGCCAATTGTACAGAAGCTTTATAAGCTCTAGGTAAAAAGCCCATCCATAAAATTGCATTATATTTACATAGCATTTTTAGAACAAAAAATAGCCTTACTCAAATCCTGTCTGCATAAGACTTTAACCCTATTTTTTTATGACTTTAGAGTACTCAACAAAAGCATTATTCACGGGTTCAGAATGGTTGAATGATGTAGTCATACATATTGATCATGATGTGGTGGTTGGAATCAATCAAGAGGGATTTGATGCGAATGATGCGATACCTTTTATAATTCCTGCATTAATAGACTTACAATTATATGGTGCAGATGGTAAATTATTATCTGAGTTTCCAGAAAAAGAAACCATCGAGAAAATTTATCAATACTGTATTGAAAGTGGCACTGGTTTTTTTCAACCTACCATTGCATCCCAAAGCATGGACATTATTTATGCATCCATAGATGCTGTTAAAGCTTATCAAGCATTTGGTGGAAAGGGTTGTATCGGATTACATATTGAAGGGCCCTGGATTCATATTAGTAAAAAAGGCGCGCATGATGCGTCAGTTATTCATGTACCTGATATAAAAGCCGTTGAATCTATTTTAGCATATGGAAAAGATGCAATTAGCATGATAACACTTGCGCCAGAAGTTTGTTCCCCAGCAATTATTAAAACCATACAAGATTCAGGTGTGATTGTTTCTGCTGGTCATACT
Organism: Sediminibacterium sp.; assembly: GCA_049314475.1. Taxonomy (GTDB): domain Bacteria; phylum Bacteroidota; class Bacteroidia; order Chitinophagales; family Chitinophagaceae; genus Sediminibacterium. The sequence continues at coordinate 3,594 of JBMOFB010000008.1, read as the reverse complement.
AATGCGTCCTACGAAACTGCAATGCATTTTTTTGATGATGGCATTCCTGTTGCAACACATCTTTTCAATGCCATGAGTTCGTTTCAACATCGTGCACCTGGTGTTGTTGGCGCATTGTTCAATCATCCAACTGCTATGAGCAGTATCGTTCCAGATGGTTATCATGTTGATTATGCTGCAATACGTGTTGCTAAAAAAATAATGGGAGATCGATTGTTTTGTATTACCGATGCTGTTACAGAAACGAGTACAGGATTGTATCAACATACACTAGTTGGTGACAAATATGAATCAGCTGGAACCCTTAGTGGATCTGCATTAACACAACTAAAATCAATTCAAAACTTAGTAGAACATGTAGACATACCACTTGATGAAGCAATCAAAATGTGCAGTATATATCCGGCAAAAGTAATGCAAAACAAAAACATCACTGGCTCAATTGAAGTCAACAAAAAAGCCAATCTACTTTGTTTATCAGCAGAATTGGCCATTTTAAATAAGGTTATCAGTCATTAAACGGCTTTTCCAAAAGCATTCCAGCCTTGTGCGGTAATATCAAATAGGTTATTTCCTTTTGTTATCAATTTCGTCCCCTCGGATGCATCACACATATATCCAATGACACTGATTTCTTCTTGCATCGTCATTTTATCATAATCTGCTTGCTTCATGGTGAACAACAATTCATAGTCTTCTCCACCATTCAAAGCACAAACAGTGGCATCTAATCCAAACTTAAAGGCAGCAGCTTTACTCGCTTCGTTGATAGGAATTTTTTCTTCATAAAGTCGACACCCAAGTTCTGATTGTTTACACAAGTGCAAAACATCCGAACTCAACCCATCGCTGATATCCATCATGGATGTTGGTTTGATCTCTAATTTTTCAAGCAATTCAATAATATCTTTTCTTGCTTCTGGCTTTAACAATCTTCCTACGATATAATCTTCGTTTTCTAAATTGGGTTGTATTTGTGGATTTTCTAAAAAGATTTGTTTTTCGCGTTCCATCAATGTCAATCCTAAAAATGCGGCGCCCAAATCTCCGGACACGCAAATTAAATCACCTGACTCAGCGGTACTTCTTTTAATGTATTGATCTGGTGCAACTTCGCCTAGTGCAGTCACAGATATGATTAACCCTTTTTGAGAAGTGGAGGTATCTCCTCCAATTAAATCCACGCCATATTTATCACAAGCAATGGCTACTCCTTCATAAAATTCTTCTAATGCTTCTAAACTAAAACGATTGCTGAAAGCCACGCTCATCGTGATTTGTGTGGGTTGCGCGTTCATTGCATAAATATCACTTAGGTTTACCACCACCGATTTATAACCTAAATGTTTTAAGGGTGTATACATTAAATCAAAGTGTACCCCTTCTATTAGCAAGTCGGTTGTGATCACTGTTTGTTTTCCAAAATGATCTATCACTGCAGCGTCATCACCTATTGACAAAATGGTGGAGGCATTGAGTGTTTCAAAATTCTGTGTTAATCTATCAATCAATCCAAACTCGCCTAATTTTTCTATCTCTGTTCTTTCTGTTGACATAAATTAATTTTTATAAATTTCCACCATTCACCACCGATTGCAATTGGTCGTGAATAAAACCATTGGTTGCTATAATGCCCGGCTGGTATGGGTTATACGCGTTTCCACTTAAGTCTGTTACTTTTCCTCCTGCTTCCTCCACCATCAAAAATCCAGCAGCGCTATCCCATGGTTGAAGCTTGTGCTCGTAAAATCCATCAAATCTTCCAGCTGCAGTCCAACATAAGTCCAATGCTGCACTTCCTAGTCTTCGAACCGGTATCGCTTTGCGTACTAATTTTTCAAAAACTTGTAAAGGTCCGTTTTCGCTATCTAAATATTGATAAGGAAATCCGGTTACCAAACAACTTTGTAAAATAGCATCCTTATTACTCACTTTAATTGGTCTACCATTCAATGTTGCCCCTTGTCCTTTTTCTGCAAAAAATAACTCATTCATAAATGGATTATACACCGAACCAAGAATCATTTCGCCCTTATGTTCCACACCAATGCTTACACAACAAATGGGGATGCCATTCGCAAAATTAATCGTGCCATCTATAGGGTCAATGATCCATTTGGTGTCCGATAAAGACGCCATCTCACCTGTTTCTTCGCTAAGAATAAAATGATCTGGAAATTGGGATTGAATTAGCCCAATAATTGCTTTTTCTGAAGCATGGTCTGCCTCTGTTACAAGGTCGTTAATAGAAGATTTACTAGCAATTGTAAACGTGCCGTTAAAAAAACGAGTCAACTCTTTTGCACCCACTTCTACTGCCTGAATTAGCGTATTTTTAATCATGGAACAAAAGTAGGTTCGTTTGCTCGAATAACATTCGTATTTTTGCTTCTATTTCATAAAAGTAAAACCCGATTTTATAGATGGCCATATTTGAATTTAATTTACCCAAAGGCCTTACTAAAGCACTTGGTCTTCCAACAAAAAGCCCTAGAACCGCTCAAATGCGTGTTTTAAAAAAACTACTTAAAAGGGCTCAATACACTGCTTTTGGTCAAAAATTCAAGTTCGATGAGATTTTAAAAAGCAGGCATATTGGTAAAAATTTCCAAGAAACAGTTCCGAGTTACAATTACAATAAGATTTATAAAGAATGGTGGCATTTAACACTAGAGGGCCAGTCTGATATTTGTTGGCCAGGAAAGATTAATTATTTTGCGCTGAGCAGCGGCACCAGTGAGGCAGCAAGCAAATATATTCCCATTACAAACGATTTATTAAGGGGCAATAAAATTATCATGATCAAGCAACTAATAAGCTTGTTTAAATATCGTGAAATTCCTTTAACTGCACTTGGAAAGGGTTGGCTTACGCTGGGAGGTAGCACCGATTTACAAAAGGGTGCAGGTTATTATGCGGGAGACCTGAGTGGGATCACTGCAAAAAAATCACCGTTTTGGTTTCAGCCATTTTATAAGCCTGGTAAAAAAATTGCGAAAGAACGCGATTGGAATAAAAAGTTAAAAGAAATTGTAGAGAAAGCACCTGAATGGGATATAAGTTTTGTGGTAGGGGTGCCTGCGTGGATACAAATGTGTTTAGAAATGGTGATAGAGCGCTATCAGTTGAATAATATCCATGAGATTTGGCCTAACCTAACCTTGTTTGTTCATGGCGGAGTCAGTTTTGAGCCTTATAAACATGGTTTTGAAAAATTATTAGGAAAACCGATTGAATACGTAGAAACCTATTTGGCAAGTGAAGGTTTTTTAGCTTGGCAGGATAAACAAAACGCTGTTGGAATGCGACTGACGTACAACCAACACATCTTTTTTGAGTTCGTTCCTTTTGATGAGAAGAACTTTGATGAAAATGGAGAAATGGTGGAGAATCCAGAAGCTTTCATGATTCACGAAGTAGAAGAGGGCAGAGATTACGCCATTTTAATTAGCACACCTGCTGGTGCTTGGCGTTATTTAATTGGAGATACGGTTCGTTTTGTAGATAAGGCCAACGCCGAAATTATCATCACCGGAAGAACAAAACATTTTTTAAGCCTTGTAGGCGAGCACTTGAGCGTGGACAATATGAATA
>JBMOFB010000007.1:0-39068 GCA_049314475.1 Sediminibacterium sp. | reverse complement strand
GTTCAAACAATTAAAAAAGACCACAGATGGCGTTTAATTTTTCTGTTTTTAAAGTAAGGGCTTTCTCTGCAATTGTCTTTGTGTTGATTATGCTTGCAGGCATACTCTTTAATAGCTGGTCTTATTTTGCATTGTTTTTATTAATACAAATTGGTTGCTTGTATGAGTATCAAAAATTGATGCGCATTATTTTTCCTTCTTATCAACAAATTTCAAAAATGCATCAATGGGGTGTATTGGTGGTTGGGTTATTCATGATGACTAGTTTAGCACCAACCGATATTATTTTACCAGCAACAATACTTCAGAAATTACCACTGGCTTACCAAGGAATTGGTTTAAGATGGATTGGCTTGAAAGCGATGCCAGTTGCATTGGTATTGATGTTGGTGGCAGATGTATTCACAAGAAAAGCGGACATTAGAAATATTTCAATAAGTTTTTTCGGCTTCATCTATATTTCAATTAGTCTATCCCTGTTTTACGCTATGCGAGGGATGTTTTTGAATTCAGCCATGTCTATGTTTTTTCCGAATATAGAATTGATGGTGCCTATTTTAGTGATTGTGACCGTTTGGGTGAATGATACCATGGCGTATATCGTAGGTTCTTTTATTGGCCGTACACCTATTTCTCCTATTTCACCTAAGAAAACATGGGAAGGTACTATTGCTGGAGTTGTCTTATCGGTTGTGATTTTATCTACTGTTGCTGGTCAATTTATTCCTATCTCAACTAAGTACTTGTATATGATCACTATCGTCGCTTCTGTTATGGGTAATTTAGGGGATCTTTTTGAAAGCAAATTGAAACGCATGGCTGGCGTGAAAGACAGTGGTAGTATGATGCCTGGGCATGGTGGCTTCTTAGACAGATTTGATTCTATCTTATTTGCAGGGCCATTTGTTTGGATATTGCTCCAATTTATCTTTTAGATGAATTACCTTTGGCAAAATTGCTATTTATGACCATACACAGAGAAGGAACAGCTACGATTGCATTGGTTGCATTTGTTGTGGGTATTTTAAATTTAATTAATTTCTCTTATTTGTTTCCAATAAGTACTTTGTTGGCTTGGTCTGTGTTTGTGATTACAGTGGCTTTCTTTTTATTCATTGTTTCCTTTTTTAGAATACCTAATCGTGCATTAACGATGGACCCTTCTGCGATTGTCGCTCCTGCAGATGGGAAAGTGGTGGTGATTGAGGAAGTGATGCCGGATGAATTTTATACAGCACCAAGAATTCAGTTAAGTGTTTTTATGAGTCCTGCCAATGTGCACGTGAATCGTTTACCTGTTGCAGGGAATATTATTTACAATCAATACCATCCGGGGAAATTTTTAGTCGCATGGCATCCTAAGTCTTCTACGGATAATGAAAGATGGTCTGTGGTGGTTGAAAACGAAAAGGGTACAATATTATTAAAGCAAATTGCTGGGGCAGTTGCAAGAAGAATCTGTAATTATGCTGCTGTAGATACTGCATTCAATCAGTGTGATGAATATGGTTTCATCAAATTTGGTAGCAGGGTAGATTTGTTATTACCAATTGGCACTCAAATCAATTGCAAAATTGGGGATGCCGTAAAAGGTGGTGTAACTGTTTTAGCAAGATGGTAATTGGTAAGGGGGAGGGCTTATAAAATCGTTTCCAATTCTTTTAAATGTGTGATGGTATAAGTTGCAGGAATCGTAGGTGTAGTTTGGATATGGTTAACAAAAATGGTATCCATCCCTACATTGATTCCGCCTTGTATGTCCGCAGATTCATTGTCTCCAATCATAATACTATCTGTTACAGTGGCATTGGCGTTTTTTAACGCATATTCAAAAATATCCTTATGCGGTTTTAAGCTATTACTCGACTCCGAAGTAATGACTTCGATAAAATAATCCGCTATTCCTGAATTTTTTATTTTTTTAAATTGCACCGATTCAAAGCCATTGGTGATTAAGTGCATTTTATAGTCCTTCTGTTTTAAGTAGTCCAAAATTTCAATGGTATAAGGGAATAAATGTTTTTTATTTGGCAGAATCTCTAAATAGGCTTGCGCCATTTCCTTGGCCAATGGCTCATTCGCCACTTTAAAATCTAATAAACTTAAATACACCCGTTTCCATCTTAACTCTTCTTGTTTGATAAAGCCCTTGGTATATCGGTCCCACAAACGGTGGTTGTGTGCCGAATAAGTATTGTAAAACCCATCAAAATCGACAATGCCTAATTCTGCTAAACGGTGCGTGGTATATAGTTCTTGAATGGTTTCCTTAGAATTGGTTTCGAAGTCCCAAAGGGTGTGGTCTAAGTCAAAAAATAGGTCTTTATAGGCCATGAGGGTCGGATGAATTAATAATTGTAATGCTAAAATACCGCATTGCTTGCTATCTTTATCTAGTAAATTATGAATTTATGAATATCATTATTACAGGTGCTTCAAAAGGGATTGGTTATGCTATTGCAAATGCATTTGCGGCTGCAGGACACAATTTATATCTAACAAGTAAAACACCTGCAGATTTGGCAAATGCGTCGGCGGCCCTACAAAAAACATTTCCATCTATCAAGGTGGAATTTGTGCATGCAGATTTGTCTGTTAAAGAACAAGTACATTGTTTTTCTGAATGGGTTTTAGAAAGAACCACCCCAGATGTATTGGTGAACAATGCGGGTTATTTTTTGCCTGGTCAACTACAAGATGAGGCGGATGGGCAATTAGAAGCTCAATTGAATGCCAACTTATTTTCGGCGTATCATTTGACACGTGACTTATTGCCTGCTATGATCAAAGCAAAACAAGGCCATATTTTTAATATCTGTTCTATCGCTTCTTTACAGGCCTATCCACATGGGGGGTCTTATAGTATTTCTAAATACGCACTATTAGGTTTCTCCACTAACCTTAGACTAGAATTAAAACACAAGGGGATTAAAGTCACCGCTGTTTGTCCGGGAGCCACGTATACCAATAGTTGGAAGGGTTCTGGCGTGCCTGAAGATCGTATTATGGAGGCGGATGATATTGCAAAGATGATTTATGCAGCAACTCAATTAAGTCCTCAAGCCGTGGTAGAAGATATTGTGCTGCGTCCTCAGTTGGGAGATTTGTAAAAATCAGAATTGCTCAAGGTCTTCATCATGCTCAGCATTTTTATCTGAAGCGGCTTGATCTATTTTACCCGTCCTGCTAAAACTTGCTCTTGCTGCTTTTGTTGCAGCCAATCTTTCTATAATGACTGCTGCAATTAGTTTTGCTGCATCTTCATTCGGGTTTAATTGTAGTATATATTTTAACTTTTCTTCAGATACATCGATACGGTATAGTAATTGCACCAACTTATTAAAATCATGTTGTATGCAATCATTGATATAGGCAATTAAATCGCTAGGGCCTAGTTGTTCTAATTCGGAAAATGTTTTTTCCATGAGGCTATTTTTACCTGATTTTTTCTGTGACGCCTAAACTAAATAAAGCAAAATCATATTTGACAGGATCTCTTGCATCTAAAGTTCGGCAATAATCGGTTAATTCTATCGCAGTCAACCAATCTATTTGAGGACGGGAGATCAACCCAAAAGTTCTAGATACTCTAGCCACATGTACATCGATGGGTATGATTAAATTGGCAGGGGAGATGGCTTTCCACAAGCCAAAGTCAACCCCATGTTGGTCCTTACGCACCATCCACCTCAGCAACATATTCAATCTTTTACAGGTAGATCCGTTTTCGGGAGAAGCAATATGCTTTTTGGTACGATGAGGTGCATCCTCTAATGAAAAAAAGTAATTTTTAAAATTGACCAATCCAGCTGCTACTGTTTTTATTTTTTTGCCAGAATCTTGATCCATAAAAAAAGCAGTTTCTAAACTTTTCTGGTTAGCATAATGATGTTTAAAAAACGCGATGCAATGCAATAAATCCCTATCGTTGAAAGTGCGATGCGCGAAGCCTACTAATTTTTTAAGATCTTTTGCTTGGTGTTGGGTACAAAATTCAAAAGGGGCACTATCCATTCTTTCCAGCAATTCCTTGCTCTTTTGAATGATCGTGGTACGATTGCCCCAAGCAAAAATGGCAGCAAAAAAAGCAGCAATTTCAATGTCTTGCTGCTTTGTATATAAATGCGGTATACTAATTGGATCTTTTTCGATAAAGTCAATATGGTTGTATTGCTTTACTTTTTGATCGAGTAATTGTTTGATTGCAGGGTTCATTATCCAATGGCCTGTGCTAAATCTGCAATAAGATCTTCGGCATCCTCAATACCAACACTCAAACGAATTAAGCCATCTGCTAATCCATTGGCAATTCTTTGCTCACGTGGAATAGAGGCATGGGTCATACTTGCAGGGTGGTTGATCAAAGACTCAACACCGCCTAAACTTTCGGCCAATGAAAATATTTTTGTACTTGACAATATTTTAGTGGCCGCTGCAACGCTATCGTCTTTTAATACAAAGCTCATCATGCCACCAAATCCGCGCATTTGTTTTTTAGCGATATCGTGGTTATGATGGTCTGTAAAGCCACACCAGTATACTTTTGCTACTTTTGGATGCTGGCGTAAATAATTGGCAACTTGTTCGCCATTCTCACAATGTCTTTGCATTCTTACATGCAGTGTCTTAATCCCTCTTAATACCAAAAAGCAATCCTGTGGTCCAGGAACCGCGCCCGTACTTTTTTGTATAAAATACAGCTGGTCTCTTAGTGCTTGATCATTCAGCATCAAACAACCTTGTATCACATCACTATGTCCCCCTAAATATTTAGTAGCAGAGTGCATTACAATGGTGGCACCTTGATCCAACGGATTTTGTAAATAAGGTGAGGCGAATGTATTGTCAACACAAACAATACAATTGTGTTGTTTACCTATTGCTGAAACCGCTTCGATATCTGTAATATTCATCAAAGGATTGGTAGGTGTTTCTAACCAAATTAATTTTGTTTTTTCTGTCATCACTGCCGAGACATTTGCTACATCAGAAGTATCTACATAAATAAATTTGATGCCCATCTTCTCGTGCACTTTTGAAAACAACCTGAAGGATCCGCCATACATATCATGTGCTGCAACCACTTCATCCCCTGGAACTAATAAACGCATCACTGCATCTGTTGCTGCTACACCACTTGCAAATGCCAATCCAAATTTTGCATTTTCAATCACCGCAAAAGCTTCTTCCAAAGCGAACCTCGTTGGATTTTGACTTCTTGCATACTCATAGCCCTGATGTACACCAGGAGCGGATTGCACGTAAGTAGATGTTTGGTAGATAGGTGTCATAATAGCACCCGTGCTAGGATCTGGATGCGCACCCGCATGAATGTATTTGGTCCCTAAATTATTTTTATTGCTCATCTTAAATTGTATTTATTATTTTTTGTCTAAAATTTTTTGAACCAAATTTATGATTTATTGACATTTCCATTTTTAAATAGTCTATATGAAAAGACAGCTGGCACAATCACCATTACTGCGGTGGCTAACATAAAACCAATTAATCCATATTTCATTGGCAATACTAAGGTTACAGCTGCTTGAAACAAGCCACCATAGATCCAATATTTACTTGCTACTTTATGTGTTTCATTCCAGTTGGCTTCATTTTCCAATGTCCAAGGCAATTTAAATCCTACAAAATAATTTTGCTTAAACTTAGGCATATACCAACCAAGTCCTGCAAAAGACAATCCAACCAATGGTAAAATCAATTTACCTACATTGATCTGATCGGTATTGGTGGATGAATAAATAATGATTAAACTTAAAATGCTTAAAAATGCAACCGTCAACACTGCAAAATCCTTATAAAGTGCATCGTTGGCTTCATCGTATTTTTTTGGATCGAATTTTTTTAAGTTTGATAATAGCACATAAACAAAAATGCTCACCGCCCCCATGATGCCTGGACCAATAAAAATACTGGAAGGTCCACCCCAGGCATCTGCCTTCCCCTCGATGTTAAAATGGGTGGGAATTTTACTAGGTAAATTAGGAAAAATCAATGCACCATATATAAATGGGGCGATAATCAGCAGGGCCGCTAGCCAAGGTCCGTATTTTCGAGTGTTCATGGCGTTCAATTTGAACCTCAAGGTACAAAATTTTGCCTTAGGAACCTTTTACATGAATTGGGCAAATCTGCTTAAATAAATTACTTTTGCATCAAATTAATCGACATGAGCAAAGGACCTATTTCACAGTTTATAGAGCATAATTATCGACATTTTAATGCTGCTGCCTTAGTAGATGCTGCTAAAGGCTATGAAACCCATTTATTGGAAGGTGGGAAGATGTTAGTGAGTTTAGCAGGTGCCATGAGTACGGCCGAGTTAGGAATCAGTTTAGCGGAAATGATCCGTCAAGATAAGATTGCCATCATTAGCTGTACGGGTGCCAATTTAGAAGAAGATGTAATGAACCTTGTAGCACATAGTCATTATAAGCGTGTACCTAACTATAGAGATTTAACACCACAGGATGAGTGGGATTTATTAGAAAACCATTACAACCGTGTGACAGACACTTGTATTCCAGAAGAGGAAGCATTTAGAAGATTACAAAAGCATATTGTTAAGTTCTGGAAAGAAGCAGAAGCAAAAGGGGAGCGTTATTTTCCGCATGAGTTCATGTATCAAGTTATTTTGAGCGGGGAGTTAGAGCAATATTATGAAATTGATCCTAAGGATAGCTGGGTGGTCGCTGCTGCGAAAAAGAATATTCCAATCGTTGTTCCAGGATGGGAGGATAGCACTACAGGAAATATCTTTGCTAGCTATGTGATCAAAAATGAATTAAAGGCATCGACTGTAAAAAGTGGTATCGAATATATGGTGGAATTAACAGAATGGTACAGAGCAAATAGTGGTGGTAAAGGGGTAGGCTTCTTCCAAGTGGGTGGAGGTATCGCTGGTGATTTTCCAATTTGTGTGGTGCCAATGATGTACCAAGACCTTGAATGGCATGATGTGCCTTTTTGGAGTTATTTCTGTCAAATTAGTGATAGTACCACTTCTTACGGGTCCTACTCTGGTGCGGTTCCTAACGAAAAAATTACCTGGGGTAAATTAGATATTCATACGCCTAAGTTTATTGTAGAGAGTGATGCCACAATCGTAGTGCCATTGATATTCTCATACATACTTGGACACTAATATGTAGCGTTCGAAAAAATACCTAATCCTCTCTCACGCTCGCAAGCTCGAACACTCGATCGGATTAGTATTTCTTTCAAACGCTAATATAGTATATAAAAATACCTAAGAAATAAAAATGCCCCTTCAATTTGAAGGGGCATTTTAGTAAAAGGTCTTTATTCTACTATCTCGTAGCACCCTCGTTTATGGGGGGTGCTACAAAAATCATTAGACAAAAAATAAATAGCCCCTTATATTTTTAAAAGGGGCTATTTATTTATCGCGTCGCTGGCATGTTTAGTGGCATGTCGCGCTTTAACATATCTTCTCTTGTTGCCATATCCCAAGCAGTTTCAAAAATGATTCTTGTTCTTTTTTCCATCAAATCAAAATTGATTTTTTCTACTCTGTCGGTTGGTTTATGATAGTCTGCGTGTGTTCCGTTGAAATAGAAAATTACAGGTACGCCTTTTGCAGCAAAATTGTAATGGTCACTTCTGTAATAAAAACGATTTGGATCTTTAGGATCGTTGAATCTTCTATCCAATTCCATATTGTAGTTTTTATTTACCTTATCTGTGATAGGTTGTAAATCACTACTTAATTTATCTTCTCCAATTACATATACATAGTTCATTGAATCGCCTTTGTACGTTGGGTCAATACGACCAATCATATCAATATTTAAATCGGCAGTTGTTTTTTCCAATGGAAAAATAGGATGGTCTCCATAATATTTAGAGCCTAACAATCCTTTTTCTTCTCCTGAAACATTCATGAATACAATATTTCTTTTTGGACTAAATCCTTTTTTTCTTGCATATGCAAATGCTTCTGCGATAGCAACTACGCCTGTCGTACCTGATCCATCATCATCCGCGCCATAATAGATCACGCCATTTTTAATGCCTTCATGATCATAATGACTTGTGATGAATAAATATTCGTCTGATTTTTCTTTACTTGGCATATAAGCAATCACATTGGCACTTGGTATCGTTACACTTGTTCTGTCCGATGTCCATTCAATTGCAGCAGTATATTTGCCAACTGGAATGGTTTCCCATTCTTGATCAGTGAAATCTTTTGTTCCACCCAATAATGCAGCGCCTACAGATTTAGAAACAGTCATGCTTACAAAAGTATTGGTGTTGGCAGTAAAAGCCAATCTACCACTTAAGTTGCTAGGCATGGTTGGGTTTGTTTTTGCAATATTGATGATACCAATCGCACCTAATTTTTGTGCCGCCATTGTTTTACTTATTGCTCTTTCTTTGCCCTCTGTGCTAATTAATAACTTACCCTTAACGTCTAGTGTAGACTTGTCATTGAATTCAGCGCCTACAAAAAATACCTCAGCACTTGTAAACGGTTTTTGTGGTGCAGCTGCCGCGCTGGTCCAAAAGTCTTTGTCTAAAGTATAGCTTGCGCCATTCACTTTTAAACTTGTACTTGTTAATTTATCTTGAAATAAACTAAACGGCATTTTATAAGACCCCGCGTTGCCGGGAGTTAAATTCAATTTCTTATATTGGCTCTCTAAATAGCTAGCCGCTTTTCTTTCTCCTTCTGTTCCTGTTTCTCTACCTTGCATTTCCTCGCCGGCAATGATGCTAAGGTGTTTTTTTAAGCCTGCTGCTGTGATAGTTTTAGCTGCAGTGTTGGCATCGATGGTTTGTGCATTCACAAATCCAATACTCAAACTCAGCAGTACAATGAAAATTTTACGCATGTTGATTAATTTTAATGAAATAGTTAATTTAAATGTAGTTATTTTTTGGTGAAATTAGCTTGTTAGCAACTGATCTTATCTACTCTGCCTTGATGTCTTCCGCCTTCAAATGCGGTTGTCATAAATAAATCAATCATTTCGATGGCAGATTCAAGACCTACAAACCTTGCAGGTACACAAATCATGTTGGCGTCATTATGCAATCTAGTTAACTGCGCCACTTCAGGCAACCAACACAAACCAGCCCTGATGCCTGCATGCTTATTGGCTGTTATGGCAACACCGTTAGCAGAGCCACAAAATAAAATACCAAATGCTGCTTCACCAGAAGCAACACTTAATGCAGTAGGATGTGCAAAATCTGGGTAATCTACAGAGTCAGTCGAATAAGTACCAAAATCTTTCACTTGGTAGCCTTTTTTTTCGAGCCACTCTATAACTTCTTTTTTGTAAGCGACACCTGCGTGATCTGCACCAAGTGCGATAGGTTTAGAAGGATCAAAAACATACGCCATATCAATCGATTTTAAATTGTTGCTAACTTATTCTCATCATTACTACTCCCACTCTTCCTCTGCCTTTTTCACTGATTTATAAGCCCATCTTGAAACGATGATACTTAATTCAAAAAGGGAGTATAAAGGGACAAAGACCAATAACTGACTATACCAATCTGGACTAGGTGTGATGAATGCAGCAACAATCAAAATAACCACTGCTGCATATTTACGTGTGCTACTTAAAAACTTAGGGGTGACGATACCAATTTTAGTCAATAAAAAAGCCAACACAGGTAATTCAAATGCAATGCCACAGCCCAATATTAGATTGGTTAAATTATCTAAATAGTCCGAAAATGTAGGCATGGTTGTGATTACATTCTTGGTACCTAATTGGAAACTCGCTAAGAAATTAAATGTAAAAGGACCAAGTATAAAAAATCCAAACGCAGCACCTAAAAAGAAAAAGAAGGAGACCCAAAAAATCATGAACCTTGTATTTTTTAATTCATGCTCTTTTAATGCAGGTTTGATAAAGGCCCAAAATTGATAAAATATAAAAGGGAAAGCGGTGATGATACCCCCGACAATGGCCATGCTGATACTACTCAAAAACTGTCCACCAAATGTGGTGCTTTGCATGGTGACTTTTACTGCAGGCATACACAATGCATCTCCTAACCCAGCCCAGTGACTGAATTCACAAAATTTACGATAAGTAATAAAATCTGGTTGGATGGGTCCTGTAATGATGTAGTCCATAACCCAGTCGCGCTTTATGAAAATCACTAGAGCCATGACTAATATTGCAGCTGCAGACCTTACAATGGTACCTCTTAATACTTCGAGATGATCGATGAAAGACATCTCGGAGCCATCTTTTGGATTTAAACGATCAAATAGTGCCATGGATTATACAAAATGAAGCCTAAAGTTAAGGCTTCTAGGGCAAAAGGAGGGCTTAAAAAATAAAAAATAGTCCTAGTGGATGGTGAGTTTTACTTTCTCAATTCTAGTATCGCTCACTATAAGAATTTCCGCATCAAAATGACTTAAATGGATCACCTCGCGCACTTTAGGAATGCCTTCGTGTTTATGAATTAGGTATCCACTTAATGTCTCTGCATTGTCGGCTTCAAAGTCAATGCCATATGTTTCATATAAATAATCCAACTCTAATCTGCCACTAAATATAAATTCGGTGGCGGAAAGTTTCTTTTCTAAAAACTCTTGTACATCATACTCATCATTGATCTCTCCAAAAATCTCTTCCAACACATCTTCCATGGTCACAATGCCTGCAGTTCCGCCAAATTCATCTACTACCCATGCAATACTCTTTCTTTTTTTAGAAAATAAATTAATTAGGTCTGCGGCATTCATACTTTCAGTCACCAATAAAATAGGATGGAGGATGGCTTTAATTTCTGTAGGCTTTTTAAATAAATCCAACTGGTGTACATACCCGACAATATTATCTAGGGTATCATTGTAGACAATGAGCTTACTCAATTTTGTTTCAATAAATAGTTCCTTTAATTCAGCTATCGGTGTTAGGATGTCCACACCAATAATTTCTGTTCTTGGTACCAAACACTTGCGCACTTTGATATCAGGTAGGCTCAGTGCATTTTCAAATAAGTCTGTATTCAATTCTTGTTGTTCCTTATGTGCGTTGGTTTGTTGCACAAAATGGGCTAGATCTACTTTTGTAAAAGCTTCTTTTTTATACACCACTTTCACTTGTAATAGATTACTTAAAACCCATTGTGCCGTATTCACTAAAATCACCGTGAGTGGCTTAAATAAAATATGAAAAAATTGTGCGACTGGTGCAAAAGTATTGATTAAAGAGGCTGCCCTTGCTTTAAACATGGCTTTTGGTACAAGTTCTCCTATGAATAAAATAACCAAGGTGGACACGATTGTATTACCTACTAAAATGGCGCCATCGCCTAATCCAAATTTACTCCAAATATGGGTGTGTAATAATTCTTCAAACAAAATACCAAAAACAACTAATGAGATATTGAGTCCAATTAAACAAGTACCTATAAACTGGGTTGGCGCTTCAAGAAAGCCCGCAATGATTTTACCTGACCTGCTGCCTTGTTTTTTCTTTAATTCCAAACTAAGGCGATTGGCACTCACGAAGCCAATCTCATAGCCAGAGAAAAAACCAATTAAAATTACAGAAGCAATGATGGCAAAAATCATAGTTTGTTTTTAAGTTAAAAATACCAGTTTACCATTCCGGTAATACGGGTTTAGTATCAATGATCCCCTCTATTTGTTCCATGATCTCTGGGGTCAATAATTTAGCGGTTTCTAGTGCTGTTAAATTATCTAATAATTGTGTTTTATTGGTAGCGCCTAAAATTGCTGTAGATACATTTGGATTTTTAATACACCAAGCAATACTCAATGATGCAGTACTCACTTTTAGGGCCTTTGCTAAAGCACCCAATTGCTTCACTTTCTCAATCTTATCTTGCATCAACATTCTGTCTCTTAACCATTCATATCCTTCTATTTGCATTCTTGATCCCTCAGGTATACCATCATTGTATTTTCCGGTTAATAAGCCAGATGCCAAAGGACTCCAAATGGTGGTACCCATGCCTACATTTTTAAAAATTTCTACAAATTCATTTTCCATTTTGCTGCGCTCAAACATGTTGTATTGAGGTTGTTCCATGGAAGGTCCAATCAGTCTATATTTTTCTGCTACTCTATGCGCTTCCATAATCTCTACACCACTCCATTCGCTGGTACCCCAATACAAAATTTTTCCTTGTTGAATCAATGTATTCATGGTTTGCACCACTTCTTCGATAGGAGTTGTTTTATCTGGACGATGACAAAAATATAAATCTAAGTAATCTGTTTGAAGTCTAATTAATGCTTCATGACAGGCTTCCGTTAAATGCTTTCTGCTTAACCCTGTTTGGTTTGGCTTATTGGCTTTTCCTCTCCATCCAAAATAGGCTTTAGAAGATAAGACTATCGAAGTTCGATCCCATTTTTTTTGAGTTAAAATACGACCCATCATTTTCTCACTTTCTCCAGCAGCATAGACTTCTGCATTGTCAAAAAAGTTTATCCCAGCATCGTAAGCAATACCCATTAATTCATCTGCTATACTGTCGTCAATTTGCTTGTGAAATGTCACCCAGCTTCCGAAACTTAATGTACTTAATTGGAGCCCTGTTTTGCCCATTTTTCTATAGTCCATCTGTTTTGTTTTTAAGGGGTTAAATTACTGCTATCTTGAATGATCGCATAACTATTTGATTGTGGTTTAAAGATACGAATGTCTGATAAATTTTGGTTGGCCTCAAGCCCTTTTCCGTATACTTTGGCTACAGGGTTATGTTGTTTTACAATGACATCCTGTTCGGTGTAAAATTTGCCTGTATTTTGATCCCAATACATTTCCTTGCACCATAAGGTATCCCCAAGGACATTAAAAATAATGACATCGTCTTTTAAGTATACAATATTTTCTGTCTCTTTATATTTTGCGTATTTAGCAAATAATTGACTTTCTATTTGATTGCTATCCTTATAAAAATCTACATGAATTGTTTGAGGGAATTCAATCATTTTGCTACTATCCTCTAAATAACGATTCATCAATGGGGCTGTTAATTTTGCTCCTAATTTTCCATCATTACTTACATAAATGGCTACATCTTTTCCAACATCTATTCCACTAACCCTTGCACCTAGTGCTTTTACAGCTTCTACATCGTTCTCGCATGAGGCCATAAAAAAGCAGCTACTCAAACAAGTAACTGCTAATTTTAATATTTTAGAGATAGTTGGATTAGTCATATTTACGTTTATTGAACCAAACGTCACTTAAGCTATAGCCCACAGTAAATTGAACAAAATTTTCTTTGAAGTTAGATGCACCGCCACCTCTTTGACCTATTTGTAATGCAAGGTTCAATAAAGTGAATTGGTAATCATAGGAACGATACTTTCTAATAGGCAATCCTAATCCCATTGTGAGTCCGCTTACCGTTAATCCATTGTTGTTGATATTGATATAATCGTTGCCACTGAACACCCCAAATCGATAAGTAACAGTAGACCAATAACTTTCAAAATCAAATGGATTAGGACATAATTGTGCTCCAGCACGCAGCATGGTAGCATTGCGAACTTGATCGGTTGCACCATAAAATTTATAGCCATCTTTCCAATTAGATTGATTCAATTCAAGACCAACTACCCATTGATCATAGCTACCTCTTACCGTGGTCACTTTTTTATGCAAAGCAATCCCTGCTGTAAGGGTACTTGGTAGTGCGACTGTTCCACTAATATCTTTTTGAAAAAGAGCGGTATCCACCGCAATTTCTTGTGAAGATGTGAAAGTACCATTGGACCTTAAAATATCTTGTTTACCTCTTAATGTTTGATCAAGGGTATACGTACCTCCATAACTAAGGGTGTATTCGGTTTTATCTTTTGTCAATGAATTGGTTGAACTTGATAAGGGAAATTCTCCTTGTACGCCAAGGTTTAAAAATACACCACCAAAACTTGTGTTGGTACTTGAAAGTGATTGATAAAAAGAAGTTGAATCCACATTGTATAAAAGTGCTTTAACTACGTCTATTTTTTTTCTGCCTAAATTATAACCAGTGTTCATTCCAATACTTAAGTACTTCCAACTTTTACCTAATCCAAGAAACACTTGATTGATACCACCTTCCCCTTTATAGTTGGTATAGATAGAATCGCCAATACTTTCTGAAAATGTATAGTCGTTGACTGAATAATTGATCTGAGTGAGTGGTCTTAATCCAAAAGCAAATCCAATTTTTTTTGCTTTACTAATTGGCACACCTATTGCAATATAGTTAGGTATCAAATAGGTAGATTTTTCTTTTCCTGCTGGAGTCGTTCTTTTAAGAATACTATTGGTTAAGTTCAGACCAATATCAAAAGTGGTCATATAAATACCGCCATAAGAAGCGGGGTTATTAAAATTGATGCTTTGACCAAAAGCGCCATTCATATTTGGAGTATAAGCAGCGGTTAATCCACCCATGCCTTGGTTCGCAGCATTTTGACTGTTATAGACTTCGTTGCCTACACCATATCTTGAAAACGGGGAATTGATCTGAGCCTTAAGAGGGGCAATGAAACAGAAAAGTCCAATGAACGGGGTTAACCTAAGTATTTTTTTCGCTAATAGCATATAGTCCTTTGTAAATTAAATTTGGGTCGGCAAATATCCTTCTTTTTAAGTGAGGTACAAAATAACTAAGGTCTCCACCGGTTAATAGGGCGTTAAATTTGCTGTATTTGGCTTCATAAGCATCAATTATGCCATTAATTTCGGTTGACATCCCTAAAACGACCCCAGAAAGTAGGTTGGATTTGGTATCATACCCAACTAATCCAAAGCTTGGAGCTGGTTCAATCAATGGCAAAAGTGCTGTTAAATCATTCATGGACTTAAAACGCATTTGCATTCCTGGAGAAATACTGCCTCCTAAAAACTGCGCTCGATTATTCACAAAATTATAGGTGATACAAGTGCCAAGGCAAATGACTAGACTATGTTGGTTGGGGTACAAGTTCACAGCTGCTGCAACAAGCCCTAAACGATCTGCGCCAATGGTTTCTGGTTTGCCTACAGGTGTCGTAAAGTTTAATGTAGTTTGTGGTCCCAATAAATGAAATGGGCCATACTCCGCCAACAAACTTTCAATGGCTTGATTGTGGTGAATTACAGAAGAAAGCAATGTTTTACTAGGCTGGTATTGATCTAATAAATTTTGAACAGCTGAAACGGAATCATTTTCAAGTAACTCCAATTTTTCTAGATGGTCGCCTTTAAAAATTGCCGCCTTTAATCGGGTGTTGCCAAAATCGAAACAAATTGTTGTAGACATAATCATTTAAGTAGTTCAAAATTAATTGCTTTCAAGCAAACTTTAGGTAAAACAATAGGCAAGTTGCAAAAGATTTCGGTTATTTGAAGAACAATTCAACGAATATGAAGGTTGCTGGGTTTACAATTATAAAAAATGCTGTGGTGAATGACTTTCCAATTCTAGAAGCCATTCGTTCTATTTTACCTGTGGTGGACGAAATGATCGTATTAATTGGGGATTCCACAGACGAGACCATCGCATTGATTGAATCGATTGGTGATACTAAGATAAAAATTCATCACTCTGTTTGGAATAAAGATTTAAGAAAAGGCGGGGTCGTTTTAGCAGATGAAACCAATAAAGCCTTTCAATTAATTGATGCAAGTTTTGATTGGGCTTTTTATATTCAAGGAGATGAAGTGGTACACGAAAAATACCATCCAGCCATTCGTGCTGCTTGTGAAAAATACAAGGATGATGCACCAGTGCAAGGGTTGTTATTTAAGTACAAACATTTTTATGGCACTTATGATTATGTAGGGGATAGCAGAAAGTGGTATGCGCACGAAATAAGAATCATACGAAATAATAAAGCCATTAGCGCATATCGTGATGCGCAAGGTTTTAGAATTGGTAAACAAAAATTACCTGTCGCTTCTATTGATGCAAGCATTTATCATTATGGATGGGTAAAAAGCCCTGAGCAAATGCGTAAAAAGCAAAAAGAGAGTGCGGCATTTTGGAATGACGATACGCAAATGGAAAAAATAATAGCAAGTCCAGATTTTTATGATTTCTCTGAATTTGATTCTTTGGAACGCTTCACAGGCACCCATCCTAATGTGATGTTAGATAGGATTGAACGAAAAAATTGGGTCATTGATTTAGATGTTTCAAAAAAGAAACTCACTTTCAAAAAATTTATATTGTATTATTTTGAAAAGTTAACCGGTATTCGCCCTTTTGATTTTAGAAATTATAAAATCATTCGATCCTAAATGTATGACTTGATAGATATCGCAAAAGGTGTTGCTGAAGGCAATTTTTTATTGTTGGCAAAAACCATTTCACAAATTGAAAATAAAGTGGAAGGGACGGATGCTTATTTGGCCAAGCTGACTCCTAAAGCAATTCCAATCATTGGCGTTACTGGTCCTCCAGGCGCAGGTAAAAGCACGTTGATTGCTGGTATGGTAGGCGAGTGGGTTACAGCAGGAAAAAAAGTAGCGGTGCTCTCGGTAGACCCTTCTTCGCCTTTTCATAAAGGGGCTATTTTAGGAGATCGTATTCGCATGAAGGATTGGTATTTGCATCCGCAAGTATTCATTCGTTCTTTAGCTTCGAGAGGTCATTTAGGTGGCTTAAATAGTTCCATGATAGAACTAACTACTTTATTACAAACAGTCGGATTTGATCAAATTATAGTAGAAACAGTAGGGGTGGGACAATCCGAGGTAGAAGTAGCCTCCTTAGCAGATACCACTGTGGTGGTGTTTGTACCAGAAGCGGGCGATGAAATACAAATGATGAAATCGGGATTAATGGAAGTGGCAAATGTATTTGTAGTGAATAAAAGCGATCGCCCGGACGCACAAACTTTTACCAACCATATCCGACAAATGATGATGGAGAACGGCGTGTCAGAAGAGCAGGTTAAAGTGGTTGCTACCGTTGCTTCGCAGGGTGTTGGGATCACAGATTTGATTCAAGCAATTGATGCACATCAAATTTCTAATCGTGTTTTAGGAAACAATAAAAAAATAGTTTTAACAAAAGCAATTCAGTTGATTGTTGTACATAAAATGCAACAGGTAGATCTTAAAAAATTAGAGCAGGATATAGATGTGGCGATTACAAAAGAATCCTTTAATATTTTTAGTTTTATACAAAATTATTTTTGATGAATTCCTCTGTAGCATTAATCATTGCAACATACAATTGGCCTCAAGCATTACAACAAACTTTAAGGTCTGTTGCCAATCAAACTATCTTGCCTAATGAGGTTTTCATTGCAGACGATGGTTCTGATGAAAGGACTGCTAATTTAATTCAACAGTTTAAAGAACAATATCCCACAATTAATATTATCCATGTTTGGCACGAAGACGATGGCTTTAGATTAGCTGCCATAAGGAACAAGGCCATACGACAGGCGCAATCAGATTATATTATTCAAATTGATGGAGATATTATTTTGAATCAACATTTTATCGCAGATCATTTAAGCATGAATGCAAAAGGTTATTTTGTAACAGGGAGCAGATTGCTTTTAAGTAAAAAAACCACTGATGAATTACTGGAATCAGAAAAAATAAATTTTGCTAGTCTAAGGTGGAAGGGGAAAAACTTTTTCAATACGCTTAGAATACCTTTATTGATGCGCTTATTACAAAATACCTATAAAACAAAAGGGAAGCATTTGGATTATGTGAAGGGTTGCAATATGGCATTTTGGAAATCAGATTTGTATCTAGTGAATGGATATGATGAATCTTTTAGTGGTTGGGGTAGAGAGGATACAGATATTTGTATTCGGTTATTACATGCAGGCGTAAAGAAAAAATTCATCAAATTTGGCGGCGTACAATATCACTTACATCATCCGCTTGCATCAAGGGATCAACTAGAAGCCAATGATGTATTGATTGAACAACTGAGATTAAATCAAATAAGTTTTTGTCAGCATGGACTGATTCAGTCAGGAGAATAAAATTGAGCAGTCAAATTAACTCGCTTTTTCATTTTTCCACCATTTGTAAGCTACGTAACCCATAATGCCAAATGGCATAGCAGCCAAATAAAGGATGCCTACATTAAAACCTTTTCCGGCTTCTTCGCCAATTTGGGCAGCAGTTTTTGTACAGATAGCACATTGTGCTTTCCCTGCTAAAACAATCAGTTGAAATACAAGTAGTAAGTAAATGCTTTTCATGATGCAAAAATAGGCATAAAAAACCCCGAATAATCGGGGGAATCTATTTTTAAAAAAAATTAAGCGCTTGCCTTTGGAGCCGCTGCAGCTGCCTTAATATTTCTTGTTTTGTGTGGTCTGCTCTTACCAAAAGAACCTAAAAAGCGCTTTCCTTTTGCTGTTTTTTTATCTCCTCTACCCATGATATTAAATTTTTTAATTGTGATTGGAGGACAAATATAAAAAAAACCCTCTGAATAAATGATTATCCGAGGGTTTTTATTCAAATAAATTTGAGATTACAACTTGCCGCTCAATTCTTTACCAGCCTTGAAACGAGCAACTTTCTTTGCTTTAATCTTAATAGACTCACCTGTTTGTGGGTTACGTCCAGTTCTTGCAGCACGCTTAGATACTGAGAAAGTACCAAAACCTACTAAAGTTACTTTGTCACCTTTTTTCAAAGACTTAGTTACTGCTTCGATAAAAGCGTCTAAAGCTGCATTAGCTTGAGTTTTTGGACAATCAACTGCGTCAGCGATGTGTGCGATCAATTCTGCTTTGTTCATAGATGTATTTTTTATAGTTTTAAACGATAGAACAAATTTATTGGGTTTGACCAAACAAAAAAATATTTTAGTCTTTTTTTTATTTTTTATTTTTCCACTAAAACCCTTAAATAGTAAGGTTTTCCGCCCAAATCCAATAAATCAATTTAGAACCTATTTGAATGGTATGTTTCTACAACCCTTTGCAGCATTGAATTACAGCGATTCTAAAACTGAAAATGAAGCCAGTAATGGGTTTTGGGAGACCAGCTATCCACAATCAATTCACAATTCTCATGCTCGTATTAAAGTGAAAACATTGTTCTCCCCATTGTTCCGTGACGCTAAAAAGTAGTGATTCTGCATGTTTTTCCTGAAATTCTGCCAATTGAGTAGCGGCATGACTAAACAATTGTAGGGTAAAAGTAGGAGGCTGATCTGCTGCTAAGTCTAATTGATAGAGCTGATGATTTACAAAACAGGTTGTTTCAAGACAGCTTGGTATGAAATGTTGTTTTAACCAATTCAACCATGCTGATTCAATGGAAGCATCTATTTGAAAACTAATATTGTATACAAACATGGATTTACTTTTTTATTTCTATCACAATCGGACAATGGTCACTATGCTTTATGTCTGGTAGGATCAATGCCGCTTTAATTTTTGTTGACAATACTTTTGATGTACAAAGATAATCAATTCTCCATCCTTTGTTTTGTAATCTAACAGAAGGAAATCTTTGACTCCACCATGAATAAGCACCAGTTGCATCTTTATGCATATGCCTAAAACTATCTACCCAATTATTCGCGAGCAGTTCATCCATCCAAGCCCTTTCTTCGGGTAAAAAACCAGAAGATTTTT
Source organism: Sediminibacterium sp. (assembly GCA_049314475.1). Taxonomy (GTDB): domain Bacteria; phylum Bacteroidota; class Bacteroidia; order Chitinophagales; family Chitinophagaceae; genus Sediminibacterium. The sequence continues at coordinate 19,471 of JBMOFB010000007.1, read as the reverse complement.
TATTGCCCTTGGGGTCATGAATATCAATGGCTTGATGTGCAATATTATAATCACCAGCTACAATGATATTCGGTCTTTCTTTTCTGAGTTGTTCTACCCAATTGTAAAATTCTTCCAGCCATTGGTATTTATAAGTTTGTCTTAAGTCTCCACTTGTACCAGATGGGAAGTAGGCATTGATGATGGTGAGGTCCCCAAAATCAACTCTTATCACGCGACCTTCTGCATCGCTTATTTCGTGCCCTGTGCCATGCTCCACAAAACTTGGCTTTTGTTTGCTAAATACCGCCACGCCACTGTATCCTTTTTTTGCTGCAGGATACCAAGCAATATGGTAACCTAAATCGGTAAAAAGAGTGAGGTCAATATCGGTACTACTTGCTTTCGTTTCCTGAACACATAAAATATCAACTGGATAATCTTTGAGCCAATCAATTAAACCTTTTTTGATGGCGGCTCTAATTCCATTCACATTATAACTAACTACGCGCATGTATCTTTAATTTGGTGACTGAAAAATTTCACTATACGCAATCAATAATAAAAGCGTGATAATTGAATTTGGATACCCTTGCTGAATTGGAATTAAATAATTGGGTTTATTCCTTCCTTTTGCAGCCATGATCGCCTCATTGTTGATGTAAATGATTCTAACATCAATTTGATTATTGAAAAGGATTTTAAAGGCATCCTTACCAATTGTTCCTTCAATAGATTTAAATAGGAAGATGTTGCCTTTTGGATACTTTGTATTTAATGTATAAATCGAATTGGAGTCATACCCATTGTAAATTTGATTTGAGTTAAACATGAAGCCAGTAGTCGCTGGTTGCTCAATGACTTTGAATCTGCCAATTAAATTGGTGTCGGAAAATATTTTATGAATACTGTCTGGTAGAAATCGGATTGGTGGGGTGGCAGGTAATTCCGGATCAAACATTGGATTGAATTCAATATAGGCTTCCAGTGTATAATCTTTATTTTCACTCACATTCCTTAAGGGTTGTAAAGCTTGATAGTATTCCTTAAAAATGGTATTGGTCCTTTTTTTTATTTCAGGTAAAATAGCAAAAAAAGGATTATTGGTTGTTTTATCTTTTGTGTCAATTTTTTGCATGGTTGCAGCTGGCGTTCTTAGCACAACCAATGCATTATTTTGCATAAACTGAATAAAACCTTTACTAGTATCTACTGAGATTCTTGGCTTAGCATGCAACAAAGGCATCATAAAATTATCTGAAGCATAACTGATAGGCACTTTAGCTTCAATGTAGGTTAGTTCTTCTCCATCTTTGTCAAAATAGCTGATACCAGATTGAATGGCTTTGAATAAGCTTTTGGGCGTGGTGACAGGCACATTCATTGGGTAACCAATACCTTGATTGGAAATGGGGATCATACCCATTAAAATCGTTTTTTGAAAAACGGGTTTTTTATTTTGATCTAAAATGGTACAAGTTAAAAACCAAGTGGACTGTATGCTATCTTTTTTTGGAATGACGACATTCACCATTGAATTATTGAAAGTTTGAACTGGTAGCAATTCATATATTTCTAAATAGGCATGAAAAGCCGAAGAGGGGCTTTGACTCCAATCAATGACTAGCTTTCCAATTTGATTGGTTTTGGTTAAAATTTTTATTTTAGTTGGATGGCTCGTGTCTCTTTGAAGTTGTAAAGGATTAAATAAGGTCGAGTCCAACAGCTGCGCAAAAATCTGAACTTGTGTTGCCGTTGGGTGCCAATATTTTGCATTAGGTTGAATGCTAGAGTACAATTGAACTTGTTCAAACGTCACTTGATTGGATTGCCCAATTGTAGCAATACAAATAGATTGGGCAAAGAGTAAACTTAAAATGTAAAAAATGTTTTTCATTTAATTGGTCCAAATTGGGTAGTCAAATTTAGTTGATTTAGGTGTTTAATACCTATTTTATTCTAACTTCATCTCTATTAATACGTATTAAAGAAGATGCCAACAATAGACAATTCAATTCCTGAGAAAAAGATGATTCCATCAAAAAAAGCGATTGAATTAGATGGGTCAAGGTCAAGATGGAAGGAGTTTAAATTTGCAGTGCAAATATTCTTTGAATTTATAAAAGGTTTTAGAGCACTGAATTTTGTTGGTCCTTGTATCACGGTATTTGGGTCTGCTCGATTTAAAGAAGGGCATCCTTATTATGAGCAAGCAAGAAAAATGGGTCAAAAAATCGCTGAACTAGGTTTTGTGACTATGACAGGTGGAGGACCAGGTATTATGGAAGCGGCCAATAGAGGTGCGTACGAAAATGGCGGCCAGTCCATTGGATGTAATATTAAATTACCTTTTGAACAATCGCCTAATCCTTATGCACACAAGTCCATTACTTTTAGTTTCTTCTTTATCAGAAAAGTTTTATTGGTCAAGTATTCCTATGCTTTTGTGATCATGCCTGGTGGCTTTGGTACGCAGGATGAATTTTTTGAGACCCTTACATTGGTTCAAACCAAAATCATTAAAAATTTTCCCATTGTTTTAATGGGGAAGGACTACCACGAGCCATTCATGCATTGGATGGAACATATGATAGCAGCGGGTACCATCTCTCCGGAAGATAAAAACTTTATACTACTAACGGATGACTGTGACGAAGCCATTGAGCATATTCGTAAATATGTTTCAAATTATGTGGTCGCACCTAGAAAACGATTCTGGTGGTTACTTGAAAAAGATTAATCAATCACTGGTTGCAACCACTTGGTGATATACTCTAAAGATTCATTTTTCCTTTTTGCATAATCAACCACTTGGTCTTGCTGTATTTTTCCTAATCCAAAATATTGACTTTGAGGATGTGCAAAATACCAGCCACATACGCTTGATGCAGGATACATGGCTAAACTTTCTGTTAAGCTGATGCCAGTGTGTTCTTGGGCATTCAATAAATTAAATAAGGTATATTTTTCTGTATGGTCTGGACAAGCAGGATAGCCTGGTGCTGGACGTATGCCTACATAATTTTCTTGAATCAATGCCTCGTTGTCCAATTGCTCATCTTTGGCATAGCCCCAATATTCTTTTCTAGTTTTGACATGCATGTATTCGGCAAATGCTTCTGCAAAACGATCTGCTAATGCTTGTAAAATAATTTTATTATAGTCATCTAAATTATCCTCAAATGCTTTGATATGCTTTTCGATACCATGAATGGTCACCGCAAATGCACCAATATAATCTGCTTTGTTTTTGGATGCTGGACAAATAAAATCTGCTAATGAGAAATTTGGTTGACCTGCTGCTTTCTTTGCTTGTTGTCTCAAAAAATGTAAGTCAACTTGATTTGAACCGTCTGTAACAATTACATCATCACCGACAGCACTTGCTGGCCAAAATCCAACTGCGCCTTTTGCTGTTAACCAATTTTCTTCAATGATCTTTTTTAATAAAGCCTGTGCATCTTGGTAGAGTTTACTTGCGACTTCACCAACCACTTCATCGGTTAAGATGGCCGGGAAATTACCATGTAGTTCCCATGCAATAAAGAAAGGTTTCCAATCAATATAGTCTACCAATACAGAAAGATCTGTGATTTCAATCCCTTTATTGCCAGTAAAACTTGGTGCAGTTACATTGAATTCGCTCCAATCAATCGCTACTTTATTTTCCAAGGCGCTTGCATAAGGGAGACTTTGCTTGACTGTTTTTTTATTGTCAAAGTCAGCCTTTAATTGCAAATAGCTTTGTTCTAATTCGGCTAAGAAAGGCTTTTTTGTTTCTTTGTTCAACAAGGAACCAGCTACAGTTACACTTCTTGATGCATCCAACACATGAATCACACCATCATTGTATTCTGGCGCAATTTTAACTGCAGTGTGCATTCTAGAAGTGGTGGCACCTCCAATCATCAATGGAATAGTCATGCCTCGACGTTTCATTTCTTTTGCGATGTAGACCATTTCGTCCAATGAAGGCGTGATCAATCCACTTAATCCTATGATATCTACTTGGTGTTTCTCTGCTTCTGATAAAATTTTATCTGCAGGTACCATCACCCCAATATCAATAATTTCGTACCCATTGCATCCCAACACCACACCTACAATATTTTTTCCAATATCATGCACATCACCTTTTACAGTGGCCAATAAAATTTTGGCAGGTCCTTTTGTTTGACCATTTGGATTGGCAGAGGCATTTTTTAATCTTTCTTTTTCAGCTTCAATAAACGGCGTCAATACAGCCACGCTTTTTTTCATTACCCTTGCACTTTTTACCACTTGCGGTAAAAACATTTTACCTGCACCAAATAAATCGCCCACCTGATTCATTCCAGCCATCAATGGGCCTTCAATCACTTCTAATGGGGCGCTATATTGTAATCTTGCTTCTTCTGTATCTGCTTCAATAAAATCTGTGATACCATTGATCAATGAATGCGCTAGTCTTTCCTCTACATTACCAGATCTCCAAGCTAATTTTTTGCTATTGGCTTCTGCCACTTGTCCTGCGTCTTCTCCCTTTGCCTTCAATGCATCGGCATATTGAATCAACGCTTCGGTGGCTTGGTTATCATCATTGTTTTGATTCAAAATCACATCCTCACAAAGCTGTTTTAGTTCTGGTTCAATCTCATCATATACAATTAATTGACCTGCATTCACAATACCCATATCCATTCCTGCATTGACCGCATGGTATAAAAACACCGCATGAATGGCTTCTCTTACTGCATCGTTGCCTCTGAACGAAAAAGATACATTCGATACACCACCACTCACTTTTGCCAAAGGCATTAATGCTTTAATCTCTCTTGTTGCTTCTATAAAATCTACTGCATAATTGTTATGCTCTTCGATACCTGTTGCAACTGCGAAAATGTTTGGATCAAAAATGATGTCTTGCGGGTCGAATCCAACTTGTTCTACTAAAATTTTGTAAGCGCGTGAACAAATTTCTACTTTTCTTGCTTTAGTGTCTGCCTGTCCCACTTCATCAAATGCCATCACAATGACTGCAGCACCATAGGCTTTACAGATATGCGCTTGTTCTATGAACTTGGCTTCCCCCTCTTTCATCGAAATAGAGTTCACAATACATTTTCCTTGCACACATTTTAATCCCGCTTCGATGATCTCAAATTTTGAGCTATCAATCATGATAGGGATTTTTGCAATATCCGGTTCGCTCTGCAATAAATTTAAATAAGTGGTCATGGCTTTCACACCTTCAAGTAAGGCGTCATCCATATTGATATCAATGATCTGCGCACCATTTTCTGCCTGTTGACGGGCAACCGATAAAGCTTCTTCGTATTTATTTTCTTTAATCAGTCTTGCAAATTTCTTAGAGCCAGTCACATTGGTTCTTTCACCAACATTCACAAAATTTGTTTCAGGACGAATCACTAGAGGTTCTAATCCAGCTAATCTTAAATAGGGTTTGATATGTATAGGTAGTTCGCTCATAATCTTAAATAGTTTTGTCTACAATAGGTAAAGTTCTTGGTTGCAAGTTGCGTACATTATCTGCCATATGTTTGATATGGTCGGGGGTGGTGCCACAACAACCGCCTACAATATTCACAAATTTATTTTTAGCCCACTCTTCAATAAAATGTGCCGTTTGATGCGGGGCTTCATCATATTCACCCATCGCATTCGGTAAGCCAGCATTTGGATAGGCCGATGTATAACAAGTTGCGATTTGAGAAAGTTCCTCAATGTGTGCGCGCATTTCTTGCGCACCTAATGCACAGTTTAATCCAACGCTCAATGGTTTAGCATGTGCCACAGAAGTATAAAATGCTTCTAATGTTTGACCGCTTAAAGTTCTACCAGATGCATCTGTAATGGTACCACTAATCATGATCGGCAATTCTGGTTGTCCAATTTTTCTAAAGTATTCTTTGATGGCAAAAATCGCAGCCTTGGCATTGAGTGTATCAAAAATGGTTTCTACTAAAATAAGGTCTACACCTCCATCCACTAATCCACGAATCTGTTCTGTATAAGCCACCACCACCTCATCAAAAGTGACTGCGCGGAAACCTGGATTGTTTACGTCGGGGGAAAGACTCAATGTTTTATTTAAAGGTCCAATTGCGCCTGCAATATATTTTTCGGTACTATTGGGATTTTTTGCTTTGTATTGATCAATTGCATCACGCACACATTTTGCTGCGGCCACATTCAATTCATATGCCAGTTCCTGCATGTCATAATCCGCCATTGCGATAGAGGTACTACTAAAAGTATTGGTTTCAATAATGTCTGCGCCTGCTTCTAAGTATTGTAAATGGATACCAGTAATGACGTCTGGTTGAGTGATACACAAAAGGTCATTATTGCCTTTTACATCGGAATGCCAATTGGCAAATCTTGTTCCACGAAAATCTTCTTCCGTTAATTTATGACGTTGAACCATGGTGCCCATGGCGCCATCAATCACTAAAATTCTTTCTTGTAAAGCTTCCTTAATTGACATAATACTACATTAAATTTTATGCAGCATCCAATAGGAAAAGAGGTAGGGGGGCGATAAGGGTATCGTTTATTAGTTCTTTTCTCCTTTCGGATGGCAGGGTGAACAATAAACAAATCCTCCTGCTGTTGCGCAGCAAAGATAAGGGAGAACGCTTTGCTGGCCAAAATAAAGCCTAAGGATATGGATTATTGATAGCTGGCTACCACTTCCACATCTACTTGATCGGCAACCATATCAATTAAGACGCCACCTATGCCAAAGTCTTTTAAACTTACTCTAAACTTAGCAGTGGCCTTAGGTAATCCTTTTGTAACAAGGAGCACGCCCTTGGTCTCAATGGCTTTATTGACGCCATGCACTTGCATATTGCCTTTTACAATGATTGGGTAGCTACCATCTTTCGCAAAATTGACAGATTTGATATTGGTAATTTGACCATTGAAAAAACCTCTAGGAAATTTATCTGACTCCACATATTCGTCGTTAAAATGCTTTTGCATCAAATCCATCTCGAAACTAAAATCTTTCATGAGCATGATGAAACTCAATTTGCCATTGGCTTCTAGGCGACTCACCGCCTTTGTATTGGTGGCATCAATGTCTTTGTCATCTACCGCAATGAATCTAACAGTTGCAGTTTTAGTACTATATACTTTTTGTGCAGCTACTTGAGTAAATGCAAAACAGGCTACAAAGAGCGTAAGGATGCTTAATTTCATAAATCAATGTTTGAACATTAAAATTAACTATTTTCATTTATTTCGCCAAATTGTGATTTGGTCAAAAATTGAATTGAAAATAGGGCTTTACTTCAAATAACAAATTACTTGATGTATTGTTGGGTGGGTTGGCGGTTGGAGATACTCTTGCCCAAGGTCATTTCATCAGCATATTCTAATTCGCCTCCAAAAGCAATCCCTCTTGCAATGGTCGTGACTTTACAGGCATTGCCGGTCATTTTCTTTTGAATATAATAGATGGTTGTGTCGCCTTGGATGGTTGGATTTAAAGCAAAAATCAATTCAGTCACCCCATTTTTTTGAATGCGCTCCATCAAAGGTTCAATAGTTAATTGTTCTGGGCCAATACCATCTAAAGGAGAAATGATACCGCCTAATACATGGTATGTGCCATGGTATTGACTGGTGTTTTCAATGGCTATCACGTCTCTAATATTCTCTACCACACAAATGGTTTCTTTGGATCTAGATGTATTTGAGCAGATAGAGCAGATAGGGCCATCACTAATATTAAAGCAGTTTTTGCAAAATTGAATTTCCTTTCGCATCCTGACTAAAGCTTCACTAAACTGGTTGGTGCTAGATGCATCTTGTTTTAGTAAATGCAAGACCAAACGCAATGCCGTTTTTTTACCAATACCCGGAAGTTTGGAAAATTCTGCTACAGCGTTTTCAAGTAAGGAAGAGGGTAGTTGCATACAATTGTAAAAAACAAAATTAGGGTTTTAAAATGAGGTTCATTTCATTATCCCAATTAGACCTAATATTTAAAATTAGTTTCAGGTTGCGCACCAATTCTGGCTGCAGTTTTTTACCAATGAATTTACCTGTATCCCAGCGCCCATTTTGGTTGGCATCTGTCAATAATTTTAACTGGTAATCTCCAGGAGGTAATAAATCAATGCGCAATAAGTTTTGTGTGATCGGGTAACTGAATTTGACTATCTGGTCCTGTATCAACAATAAAACAGGGTGCTCAAATTGTTGAAAGCCATTGATTCTTATTATGGCTGAACCATAACTTGATTCAGGTTTGGTTTTAAATCGAATGGTATCTGCTTTCACTAAAAAATTTGAAAGGGTATCCAGTATTGATTTTTGAGGTAGGACTAATTTATAGTCTTTGTTAGCTTCCCAAGGAAAACGAATCTCAACTTGTTGTTTATTTTGTGCATTCACCAACGCCGTTAAGCCTTCTTGCTTTACTAAATTGGTATCGGTGATGCCAATTGTAAAGCTATCATTTAGACGAACGGGCGTTTCAAAATTCAAAGTCAATGGACTTAATATGTCTTTTTCTCTGCCTTCTAAATTGATACTGTATTTTAAAACGGGGGATTGTTTTTTTGTATTTTTTGCACCAGCAATTGTTGCTAGTTTTTTTTCTTTTTTTGGACTTGCTTCAAAGGCATACAACTGAATACTGTCCTTAGTTTGCAATGGATTGACGCTGCTGTTTAGGAATGCAAATAATTTTGTAGAATCATCATAGCGTTTATTATAATCATTCGGTACAATGTAGATATTAAAATCCTCAGAGGGTAAAAATTTGAATTCAAAAATACCTTGTCCATTGATCCTAGTATAATAATTAGGTTTGTCTTTATATATAGCAGAATCATTTTCTACAGGATGTAAGACGGCGATTAAAGTACTATCCACCAAACCTGTTTCAGCTAGTTGAACTTTTCCATACAATTTACCCGTGTCTATATGGCTGCCTGTGCTAAATACATAGGTATAATTTTGTGCAATATTGCCTTCATTCACATCTCTTAATGCATTGCCAAATTGAAAACTGTAGGTGGTATTTGTATTCAAACTATCTGATAATCGAACACGCAACATATTCAACCTTTGATCAATCAATGGATTGTTTTTAATATTAGGGGATACAATCAATTGTTCTTGCAAGGCATTCGTGGTGATGTATTCGTTGAAGCTGATCAAAATTTCTTTAGGCGCAATATTGGTACTAGAGTCTTTAGGTTTTGCATACACAGCATAAGGAGGGATGCTATCTCTTGGTCCACCAGAAGGGGGTACAATATTGGCACAGCCACCCATTTGAATTAAGGCTATTGCGACCAAACAGCCCAATAAGATTGCTGGAATGAATTTTAATCGGATCATACTTTGCAAACTTAGTTAAATTTCCTCCTCTAGGGCATGTAATGCGACGGCTAGTTCATTGTTTTTTACAAAATTGCACCAATGACAATCTTCCTTACCACAACCGGTATAAAAATCTTTTTGTTGGATTTTATCCCAAACCATTTTTATTTGCTGCTGAACGGTGGTAATGTCTGCTTCTGTCATCTCAATGGCAATCTTTTCAAAAGTTTTTTTCTTATTGGGCTCCACAAAATCAAATTCTGCGCTAGTGACCTGCCAATTTTTAGGATGATGTCTTAAGAGTATTTTATAGAACACGGCCTGTCTCCAGTAATCACCACCATTTGGATTCTTTTCATTCGGTCCCTTCAACTGCTCTCTTGCATTGTCAATATTACCCGTCTTGTAGTCAATCACGACAACATCTTTGCCATTGAATTCGATTTTGTCTATTGCACCTTTTAATGGAATATCATTGACTACAATATTGGTGATTCTATATTCGGTTGCGACAATTTTATTCCATTGCTGCACATAAAAATCATAATAGTTGACTAAGACTGTACCGCCAAGATCTAGACGATCTTTAAATTCTTGTTGCGTAAATGCTTCGCGATGCCTTTTCATATAGAATTCAAAATCTTCTACAAGGGTTTGTTTATCAGGAAATACGTTTCCTGCTTTTTGCATTTTTTCAAACAGTTTATTCAGTGCATCGTGTATTGCAGAACCAAAAGTAGTTGCTTCTGATTTTCCGGAAGGCACACGAATTAAGCTGTTATAATAAAAACGTAAAGGACAGTTTAAGTAATTATTCAATGCAGTGACATTCATGGAAAATTTATCCAATTTCGGTTGGATAAAATCGGCTTCTAATTGTGCAATGCTTGGCTTCAATGTGGTTTCAAGTCTGAGCAATTTATATTGCATTTTAACGGATGCATCTAATTCTTGCGCTTGTATCATCCCATCATTGCCCTGCACTAGTTCAATTAGAAATTGACTCGGCTCAAGTTCTTTACCATCCGCCTTGTACTTACTATATGAAATAGTTAAATGTTTTTTAGCTCTTGTAATAGCTACATAAAATAATCTTCTTAATTCTTCTTTATCATCTGCTCTTTCTAAAGTACTCAATACTGTATCTGGGAGCTTATAACCTGCAGCTGCAGTCGTTCTTTTTTTCTCCCAATAAGCCGCATTGGTGCCTGCTAAAAATACATGAGTGAATTCAAGGCCCTTGCTACTATGTGTGGTTAACAAATTCACACCAGCATCTGAACCCAAGGTGATAGGCAATGGTAGGCGGATGTCTTCGCGTTTCATTAAACGAAAGATATCAACTAAAGTCTTCAAATCTAAACTAGGCTTGCGATGCGTTTCCTCTTTGATAAAGTCAAAAAACGAAGTCACCATATCTAATTCTGCTGCTTTGTCATCACTATTTAAAACGGCTTGTATGATGCCTGTCTTTTGTAAAATCTGTTCGATCAAATTCACCAAAGTCACATTGGGAATATGTCCAATTAAATCCTCTAATACTTTAACTGCTTTGGCCACTTGCTCTAATCCACCTGTTGAAAATAAATCTGTTTGTACCTCTTGTGTTTTATCTATTAAGACTTTTCTAAAACTATTTTCTTTATGATTAAATTTTAATTGATTGGCCTCCACCGTAAGCGTAGCAATGGTGATAGGGGATATTCCCCACCATTTGAAATGGAGTATTTCAAATAATAAATTAGCGCCCTCATTAGGTTGATCCCACTCACAGGCTAAATAGTCTAGTATTTTTAAGATCTGCTGAATCAGTATTTGATCAAAAAGGTTAGCAGTTCTCCTGCTGTAAATAGGAATATTTTTTTGCTGTAAAAAATGCGCAATTTCAGTACCGTATTTATGTTCTTTATACAATACTGCAATCTCTTTGGGCTCCGTTCCTGTATTTATTAATTGTGCAATTTTTTCGGTGATGTCCATCATCTCTTCTTGTGGATCATTGTACTGAAGGATGGATGGTGCAATGTCAATGGACTGATTTTCGGGAAGGGAAGCAATTAAATTTTTTGATAAGCCACCAATTTTATTGATCAACCTTTCCTGATTTTGATTGATCACCTGTGTAGAGGCATCTAAGATTGGTTGGGTGGATCGGTAGTTTTGTTCTAAAACAATATTGACAATATCATCTTTGTATTGCGTTTGAAAGTGCAACATGTTTTCGACATTGGCGCCCTGGAATCTAAAAATACTTTGGTCGTCATCACCCACTACAAATAAATTCGGTTGCTCCCAATAGTTGGTCAACAATTGCACGAGCTCGTTCTGGGTGCCACTTGTGTCTTGGAATTCATCTACTAAAATATATAAGAACCTTTCTTGGTATTGTGCTAATAGATTTTTATTTTCTTTGAAAGCACGAATCACCCAATTAATCATATCATCAAAATCATAACGGCCATATTTTTTCATGAGTCCTTGGTACTCGTCAAATGCGGCTACGGCTGCTTTTAGCTTGCCCATCTTTTCAATGGCATCATCTACCAGCCCCTGTTTAAGATCTCCTGCTTCAAATTGTTTGTATTTTCTTTGATAGACAAACTCCTCTCTAAACGGAATGTCCTGAATGTATTGATCTATCTGTTCGGTTAAAAATGCCACATCCCATCCCTCTTTTTTCATGGCGCTAAACAACTTACTTAAGTTGGATATCTCATAATAGACATCCCCTTTAAAACGCTTTAAGGGATTGGTCTTATCAAATTGGTCAATGAGTTCTTTTAATAAAGCAATTTTTTCCAATTCAGATATTGGGTCCAAACTTGGTTTTTCAAAAAGAGATAAATTGTCTTGAATGATGTCATTGCAAAAAGCGTGGAAGGTGGAGATGGTTACTTTATAAGCAGCAGTTCCAATAAAATCCATCAATCTTTTGCGCATTGCGATTGCTCCCGCATCTGTATAAGTAAGACATAAAATATTTTCTGGTGCCGTATCTGTCTCCAATAAAATTTTTCCAATTCTAGCCCCAAGAATCTGGGTTTTGCCTGTGCCCGGTCCAGCAATGACCATGACTGGCCCCTCAATGGTATCCACTGCCTTTTTTTGTGCCGCGTTTAATTTATTATACACCTTTTCAAAGGCCAGCTGCTGCTCTGCTTTACTAATCATGGGTTAAAATTAATGGCTTTGTAGCGATTTCATACAACAAAATGCCAAAACCATTGTTAATCAAGTATGTCTAAAGTTTATACCATCCATACCGAGCAATTTATCCCAATTTCGTTGACAGAAGCCTGGGATTTCTTTAGTAGTCCAGCTAATTTGGCTAAAATCACCCCGGCGAAGATGGGGTTCAATATCATCAGTAAATTCCATGGTGAAAAAATGTATCCAGGGCAAATCATTGAATACACGGTGAAGCCGATCTTAAATATTCCATTGTATTGGATGACCGAAATCACCCATGTGCAAGAAGGCGCTTATTTTGTAGACGAGCAGCGATTTGGTCCTTATACCATGTGGCACCACCAACACCATTTTAAGGCAGTACCTGGCGGGGTGAAAATGGATGATATTGTTCATTACAAAATCCCAATGGGGTTCTTGGGGGATATTGCGCAAGTGCTTTTTGTCAAAAGTCAGCTGCAAGCAATTTTTGATTTTCGTTTTAAAGCGGTGGAGGAAAAGTGGGGAGCTTACAAGCCATAGCTTTTTCCTTTGAATAACTATTTTAAATTTTTTTTAAAAATAGTTTCCTTTTCTTGATTTTAGAACCGAAAATGTATCAACTTTGGTGTCTAGATTATTTTATCCATGGTACAAAATTCAGGGCACCAGCAGAAACTTTCAGCAGCTGGTCTAATCGTAACGCTAGGTATTATTTACGGCGATATCGGTACTTCTCCACTTTATGTGTTTAAGTCCATCATTAACCACAAAGTCATCACAGAACAATTGGTATACGGTGCCATCTCCTGTGTTTTTTGGACCCTGACTTTACAGACTACATTTAAGTATGTGTTTCTTACATTAAGAGCAGACAACCGTGGAGAAGGTGGTATCTTCTCTTTGTTTGCGTTAATTCGTCGTTATGTAAAATGGATCTATATCCCGGCAATCATAGGCGCAGCTATGTTATTAGCCGATGGGATGATTACACCGCCCATCTCTGTTTCTTCTGCTATTGAAGGATTAGGTGGCGTGAAAGGTTTAGAGAAAATTATTGTACCAGGAAATAATTTGACAGTTGGCATTGTGATTGGCATTATTTCTTTGATCTTTTTCTTTCAACGTTTTGGTACTAAAATTGTTGGTTTCGCATTTGGACCAATTATGGTGGTATGGTTTTCTATGATATTTTTATTGGGCTTTTTTCAAGTGGTTGAGCATACAGAAATTTTGAAATCCTTCAATCCTTATTATGCTTATGATCTATTGACCAATTATCCTAAAGGCTTTTGGTTACTAGGCGCTGTGTTTCTTTGTACCACTGGAGCAGAGGCATTGTATAGTGATTTAGGCCATTGTGGACGTAAAAATATTCAAGTAAGTTGGATGTTTGTTAAGCTAGCACTTGTGATGAACTATATGGGACAGGGTGCTTGGTTGATTCAACATATTGGGCAACCAATGGATGGCTTGAATCCTTTTTATGAGATCATGCCTCATTGGTTCTTAGTAATAGGTATTGGCGTAGCTACGGTAGCTGCAATCATTGCTAGCCAAGCTTTAATCAGCGGCTCATTCACCTTAATCAATGAAGCTATAAGTTTAAATTTTTGGCCACGTGTCACAGTTAAATTCCCAACCGATCAAAAGGGACAAATCTATATTCCTAGTTTGAATTTTATTTTATGGATTGGTTGTATAACGATGTGTCTCTTTTTTAGAAAGAGTGAGCATATGGAAGCTGCCTATGGGTTTTCAATCATTATTACAATGATCATGACGACCATATTAATGAACTTTTATTTATTGAATGTAAGAAGATGGGGACATGCAATTGTGGCATTCATCATCTTTATTTTTAGTGTTGTTGAAATTTCATTTTTTGTAGCCAACGTTGTAAAGATTAAAGAAAGCTATATCACTTTTGTATTTTCACTGAGTATGATATTGGTGATGTTAGTTTGGCATCGTGCAAGAAAAATTGCGAATCGATATTTAGATTTCGTGAAACTAGGAACTTATCTAGAGCAACTAGCTACCTTGAGTGCAGACAAAGAGGTGCCAAAGTATGCGACACACTTGGTATACTTAACCAAGGCAAATAACCACAGAGAAATTGAACATCGAATCATTGATTCAATTTTAAATAAGAAACCAAAACGCGCAGATATTTATTGGTTCATCCACATTGACCGTACTGATTCTCCATATGGCATGTCCTATAGCATTCGTGAATTAATTGATGACAAGGTGATGCGCGTTGATTTTAAATTAGGTTTCCGAATTCAGCCACGTGTGAATGTTTTGTTTAAGAAAGTCATGCAGGAATTGAATGAATGTCAGGAATTGGGTATTTACAGCAAGTATGAATCTTTAAAGCAAAAAGATTTTCATGCAGATATTACCTATGTCATTATTGAAAGCTTCTTCTCTATTGAAAATGAACTCTCTTTTAAAGAAGATTTTATTATGGACTTATATTTTAATATCAAACAATTGTCCCAAAGCGACCAAAAAGCTTTTGGATTGGACAATGACATGACGATTGTGGAACACGTTCCTTTGATTATCAAAGCCAATGAAAACCTTCCATTAAAGCGTACCTACGAGCATTAATCGATTACTTGGTACTTACTTAATTGATTTTGTTTTCCAACAGCTACAATCCAAATTGGTTCTGATGCCGACTTGGTGATACCTAATGTATTCAACTGTATAGACTTTGTCTCTTTTGGTAGGATAGCTGCTACCTGATAACCTGTTTTGGTTTTTTGAATCAATGCAAAATACTTCAATGTATTCGTTGGATTACTATCTATAATGGAATAACTATTTTCATTCAGCTTAACAAGTTTAGGACTTGTCATTTTATTTTGAACCAACCATTCAATGGGTGCAATCAAAGCAGGCTTTAGGTAATAATTATTTTGCAAGCTATCATTCCATCCATTCGCATTGGTTTTAAAACTAGCACTACTAAAATACGCACTGCCATGGGTATTTTTTAATGACCTCATTTTTTTAATTTGATTTGGAATCTCATTGGGAGATTTCCATGCGGCATTGCTTCCAGCTCTATAAATGCCATGGCCCACATAAAAATTCTTACCATAGCTATTTCGGTTCCACCATTCAATTAATTCATTGTAGTCTGCTAAAGGATGACCTTGCTCCCAATACAATTGTGGTGCCACATAATCAATCCAATCTTTTTCGAGCCACAATAAAATATCTGCATACAAGTCATCATAGTTGGTTGTTGCTTTTGTTTTACTGCCTCTAGGGTCTGTAGATTGATTTCTCCAAACACCAAATGGACTAATGCCAAATTGCACGCCTGGCTTGACTTTGTGAATGGTCGCAGACAATTGTTTTACAATGGTGTCACAGTTGCTTCTTCTCCAGTCGTCCTTGCTTAAACTTCTTGCATTTTTTTGGAAGGTTGCTTCGTCTGGAAACTCTTTTCCAACAATTTTATAAGGATAAAAATAATCATCCATATGGACTGCATCAATATCATAACGTGCCACTAAATCACCCACTACTTTATTGGTATGCTCCCACACTTCTTTCAGACCAGGGTTAAAATATTTTTTGTCACCGTAGGTTAAAAACCATTCAGGGTGGACCTTAGATAAATGCGTATTGGTAATGCTAGATTTATTGACATCAAACACAGCTCTATATGGATTGATCCATGCATGAAACTCCATACCACGTTGATGCGTCGCTTCAATCATAAAACTCAAAGGATCATAATAAGGGTTAGGGGCTTGTCCTTGTTTTCCCATTAGGTATTCACTCCATGGTTCTAAGGTGGATGGATATAAAGCATCCCCAGATGGTCTCACCTGCATGATGATGGCGTTCATGCCATTTTTTTGATGCATATCCAACAATGCTTCAAACTCTGCTTTTTGAACTTGACTACTCAATCCTGGTTTACTTGGCCAGTCAATATTGACTACGGTGGCTACCCATACTGCCCTGAATTCAAATACATTTTTATCTGATAAACTAGGTTGTGCAAAAACTAAAAATGGAACGGCTAATAAAAGCGCAAATAAAATTTTCTTCATAGCTGAAAAATAGTGTTGTAAACTGTCTATTAATGATTTTGAAAATAAGGTAATTGCTTGTTCTAGGAGCTTGTATGTACTGTTCTTATTTTATCAAGGATTTGATTCATTGTGGCTGCTTCGGATGCATTGATGCCTTTTAATAAAGCGTCTATGCGATCATTGAACTGATCCAGTTGATCTACTAAATCAAGTCCTTTTGGGGATAGGGTGATGTCCACCAGTCTTTTGTCTTTTTCGCAGGTATTTTTTACAACCAATTCTTTTGAAATCAATCTATCAACGATTCTACTGGTATCGCTCATTTTATCCAACATGCGTTCTCTAATTTTAAGGGTACTCAATGGTGTAGCACTGCCTCTTAATATGCGCAGGATATTGTATTGTTGTTGTGTAACGCCTTCTTCGGAAAGTATTTTACCAATTTGTTCATTCAGCCAATTGGCTGTGAAAAGGAGATTGATACCCATTTTCTGAAATTCATTTCTGAAATTAGGTTGTTGTATATCTTGTTCTATCCCCATATTATTGAATTGGTATTAGGTTTCAGTTAAAAATACAAATTAATGTCTTTTCTTCCATAATTGATATAGCGGTAATGCCAATAGTACACCCGCGGCATCTGCAATCATATCCTTGACTTCGAATCCCCTGCTTGGTACATACCATTTTTGGTAGTATTCCATCGCAATCCCATACACAATACAGAATATCATAGCCCAGGCTTGTGCACGCACAGATTTAAGTGCTTGGATAGTTGTTTTATCAAAAAAATAATAGAAGGACCAAGCCAGAGAACCAAATAGCATGACATGCACTATTTTATCGATCGGTAAAATGTGCAACCATCCAGTTCGATTTGTGAAGCTACTGCCCGGAAGGCTCAGTAATACAAATACGAGTGCAATTTCTGCTAACACCCAAATAAAGTATTTCATACTTGTTGGTTTAGTGTACCAACTGCGCATAGGCTTCGCTAGTAAGCAATGCATCCACGTCTGCTGGATTGCTTACAGTCATTTTAATCATCCAACCTTCTCCGTATGCATCGGTATTTACTAATTCTGGTTGAGCAGATAAAGCTGGATTCACTTCTAATACTGTGCCAGCAATAGGTAAAAATAAATCACTTACTGTTTTCACTGCTTCCACTGTGCCAAATATAGCTTCTGCTGCAAGCGTGCTTCCAACAGTGTTGATGTCTATAAATACAATATCTCCCAACTCGCCTTGAGCGAAGTCTGTGATACCAATCGTAGCGGTATTGCCTTCTAATTTAATCCACTCATGGTCTTTAGTGTAACGTAGGTCTGCTGGGAATTGCATAGGTTATTTTTTTATTAGTGCAAATATTCATAAAAATCGGTAAAAAACCAATGGTCTAGAACTGATTGTTATCAAAATAAAGCAAAACATGGTCTTTTAGGAAAACCTCCTGTTCTATTAAATCCATCACAGGTAAGTTTTTGAGTTGTTTAAAATGGGGCCAGCCATCGCCATCCTTGCCTTCTATGATATAAAAACCACTAGACATAAGTATGCTACAAATAGCCACATGCATTAAGTCCTGCTTTTGTTCTTTGCTAATTTTTTCTTGGATAAAACCCGTTTCCTGTAAGCCTATTAAAAACAGAATCGACTCTAGGTCTGGCTTTTTACCAAATTTCTCCATCAATTTTCGTTCTAAATCCCACCACCTGGTTTGGAAATCATCCCCTATACTTGCCATAGAATTAATCAATTTATGCTGCAAAGGTAGGGGATATCTGTACTTGGTAGGATGGTTTGATTATCTTTGCCCAAATTTCTCGATATGTTACAGGTAAGCTATTTAAGACAACATACCCAATTAGCGAAGGAGCTACTTGCCATTAAGCATTTTTCAAATGTAGACTTAGTAGACCAAGCGATCGCAATGGACGACCAAAGAAAGCGTTTACAAGCTAGCTTTGATGACTTGCAATCTAAGGTGAATGCTGCATCCAAAGAGATAGGCAACCATATGGCGAAGGGAGAGAAAGAACAAGCAGAAGCGATCAAGCAAAATGTGGGTGCATGGAAATTAGCATTAGAACCACTGAAAATAGAGATGGCAGAAGTTGAATTAGCACTTCAAAATTTAGTGGTGCAATTACCTAATTTACCGCATGCTTTAGTACCAAAAGGAAAAACACCCGAAGAGAATGAAGTAGTGAAGGAAGCAGGTACTACACCAATACTACCAGCAGCTGCGATGGCACACTGGGACTTGATAAAAAAATACAATTTAGTAGACTTTGAAACAGGGGCTAAAATTACTGGAAGCGGTTTTCCTTTATATATTGGCAAGGGCGCTAAATTTCAAAGAGCACTCACCCAATACTTTTTAGATTTCAATACTGCAGCTGGCTATACAGAATACATTCCTCCTTACATGGTGAATGCAGCCTCTGCTTTTGCAACTGGACAATTGCCAGACAAAGAAGGGCAGATGTACCACGCAACCGAAGATGATTTTTATTTAATTCCAACGGCCGAAGTGCCTGTAACGAATGTGTTTAGAGATACGATTTTAAAAGACACGGATTTACCAATTAAGATGACAGCTTACTCTCCTTGTTTCAGAAGAGAAGCAGGCAGTTTTGGTAAAGAGGTAAGAGGACTGAATAGAGTACATCAATTTGAGAAAGTAGAGATCATACAAATTGTACATCCAGATAAAAGCGACGACACATTAAATGAGATGGTGGCGCATGTAGAAAACTTATTAATCAGTTTAGGGTTGCAATACCGCATTCTAAGATTATGTGGTGGAGATATGGGCTTTGCTGCTGCCATCACGTATGATTTTGAAGTGTATAGTGCCGCGCAAGAAAAATGGTTGGAAGTAAGTAGTGTATCTAATTTCAACAATTACCAAA